>JALYHX010000168.1 GCA_030776305.1 Myxococcota bacterium | reverse complement strand
CGGTCAGCCGCGGGCACCGTGCCCGCCGATGCGCCCGTTCTAGTCGACCCGCCGTCCCTCCGGCCGTGGGGCTCGGACGTGGTCTTTGTTCCGCTCGCGCGGGAGACACCCCTCGCGGGGGACTTCCCCCGACTTACCCAGCCGGGTGGCAATGGACGGGCCCCGTGACCGCGCGCGATGGTCGGGCGTAAGTCTCCAAAACCCGTGTCGGTCGATCTCGAATCCGAGCGGAGCCACGGCTTGGCTCTGCCGGACGCATCCAGAAAGACCTGCGCGCCAACCCAAAGTTCCAGAAGCTCGCCAAGCGCCGCAACCGGCGAGGCGCGACCCAAGCCGTTCCTCACGACGCGCGAGGCGACGACCTACTGCGGCTTCCGCACGACTGGGGCGCCCCACAAGGCGAAGCTCGACGGCCGCCTCCTCCCGTCGGCCGCCGAGGTGGCCGCGGAACGCTCATGTGGAGCCGCGAATCGCTCGACCAGTACGTCCGCGGCGAGAGCCCTGCTACCGTCGGATGCGGACGTGCGCGAACGCCTCCGGAGGCCAACGGAGGCAAAGATGAAGAAGCAACAGTGGGTTCGGAAATGGAACAGTTGGGTGGATCCGAGACCGGCACTGCCGGGAGTTTTCCGGCGAAAGGAGGGAGGGTTCCTCGTTCGAGGGCGAATCACCGATCCGAAGACAGGATCGATGCGGCAGGTGGTCCGAAACCTGTTGGACCTGACGGAACCCGAGCAAGCGCGTCTATGGCTCAAGACGGAGCTCGACTCGATCCGAAAGGGCATGAGCCGCCCGACGAACAAGCAGCCCGAGCGCTTCGCGACCTACGCCACTTCCTTATTGCGCGACAAAGTTGAGAAGCGGCAAATCTGTTCGTCCACGACCGAGGAGAAATGGATGTTTGCCTTGCGGCACCTCTTCGGTCTCAAAGACGACGAGGGCACGACAGACGTCGGCATCAAGGGACTTGGAGACGTGTTCGTCGACAAGCTCACGCGAGCCGACATCGAAACGTGGCGCGACTCCTGGGAGCCGCGCATCAACACCGGAACGTACTCGCCAACCACGGTCAACGATTGGATCTCGATCCTGCGCGTCATCACGAAAAAGATGAAGGCAGACTTCAGCTTCCGACCGACCCGTGCGAGGACGTCGAATAAGTCTCGACGAAGGGGCACCGCACGTACACGTTCGAGGAGCCAAACTCCCTGAGCGTGGACGAGCTGAGCACTTTCTTCGAGATCGCGTCGGAGAAGTACCCGCAGCACTTTGCTGCGATTCTTCTCAGCGCGGTGACCGGTTTGCGACCCTCGAGCGTGTACGCCCTTCGACGGGCTGGCGAGAACACCGACGTGAAGTGGGATCAGGGACTGCTCCTCGTTCGGCGTTCACGCGGTATCAAAGGCCGGGTGATGGAGATGACCAAAACGAACCACGATCAGGTCATCAAGCTTCCCGACTTCGTGATGTCCGTTCTTCGCTGGCACATCGACAAGCAGCTCATCACCCGGGACATGGAGAGAAGCGAGCTCCTCTTCCCCTCGGAGGTGGGCACTATCCGTCACAACTCGGCGCTCGCGAAGCCGTTCCGCGCGATTGCCCGAGCCATGGGGCTCACGAAGCAGATCTCGCCCAAGGCCATGCGACGCTCGTTTCAGGACGCGATGCGCGAGGCGCCGATGTCGTCGTCCGGAGCATCTCGGGCCATCTTACCCAGCAAATGCAGCAGCGCTACTCAACGGCGCGTGGCCACGAGCAGCAGTCGGCCATCGCCCGAATCATCGACCTCACCCGGGTCGCGGAGCGGCTACGTGGCGGAACCGGTCGCCAAGTGGACAGCAAAGTGGACAGCATCGGTGGACAGCACAAGAGGGGCTGAGGGGGTCTCACGAACCGCCCTATTTCCCCCTCTTTTCTTGTAGGCACGACTGGGTTCGAACCAGCGACCCCTACCGTGTCAAGCGGCTCGGACCCCGGTGAGGGCGGGCAAGCAGGCGAAATCACTACG
>JALYHX010000167.1 GCA_030776305.1 Myxococcota bacterium | reverse complement strand
CAGCTGGGGTTCGAGTTCGTCATGGCCGGGAGTCCTTATCACAGGGTCCCGCGTTGGCGTCTTCGCGAGTCGAGCGGGCGTCGGTCGCGCCCGAGGTCAGCCATCAATCTGTACGAAGATGTGCGTGATCGCGGCGCTGGCCAAACACCAAAGCATGAGCTGCCGGCTCAGGCTCAAGGGAACGGCTGTGTTGCGAATTCCTTCTTGTATTTCTCTTTGTAGGCGTCGTGGCACTGCTTGCACGACGCCTTGACTCCCGCGAGGTCGGGCTTCGCAGCGGCTGCCGCTCCCGTCTTCGAGAATGCGGACCACTGGGGGTAGTCACCGCTCGGCGTCTTCGTGGCGACGAATTCAAAGCTCTTCTGGAGCGTCGGAAAATCCTGCCCTGCGAGAGGCGCTCCCATGTTGGGCTTCATCCACTTGCCAAGTGGGGTCAGCGGTCCAGCGGCAGCGGCGGCTCCCGCGACCATCATGAGAGCAACGGCCAGTAAAACGAACGGATTGCGGATTGCTTTCGTCATCGCCTTTGGTTCGACGTTGGAGAGGGCCGAAGGTTACACAACACGCGCGCGCCGACGAAGAAGATCTCGTGTCCACGGGGGAAATGTGCACGTGCCCCACATCATGCCCCTAATTCCCTCATCAGACCTTCGTATCAGCCGATCCGGCGCCGCGCCGAACTGCGCAAGCAACGCCCGTTCCGCCAAGACCACAATAGCCGTCAGGGTTTTTTGCGAGATATTGTTGATGATAGTCCTCGGCTAAGAAAAATTCGCCTGCGGGGCAGATTTCCGTTGTGATGCGACCGAAACCCGCTTCGGCTAGCGATCTCGCATAGAGGTCCCGTGACGCTTCGGCCGCATGTCGTTGCCCTTCGTCGTGAACGTAGATGCCAGACCTGTACTGCGTCCCGACATCGTTGCCCTGACGCATACCCTGCGTCGGATCGTGTATTTCCCAAAAGACGCGCAGCAATTGCTCGTAGGTGACTTTGGATGGGTCGAAGACGATACGGACGGCTTCCGCGTGTCCGGTCTTGCCTGAGCACACCTCGCGATACGTGGGGTGAGGCGTCATCCCGGCGGTGTAGCCAGCCTGCGTCGCGTAAACACCGGGCACCTGCCAGAAGGCTTTCTCTGCTCCCCAGAAACAGCCCATGGCGAACGTTGCCATTTGCATCTCGGGCGGAAACGGCGCCGCCTGTGGGGTGCCCAGGACGAAGTGGCGACCTGGGAGGGTCATTGGGTCGGCGCGGCCCAGCGCGCCCTCCTTGGCCTTCGGTGGCGGGTCTGGAGAGGATAGGTCGACGACATGCGGGTCAAAGCATGTCACTGAAGGCGCGTGGGCGCATGTCAATCTCGTTGCTCGGTTCATGAAGCCGCCGCGGTGGCCGTATGCATGGGTATGCAGGCACGGAAGCCAGTTGCGCGGGTCCTCCTCGTCGAGGACGACCGAATCCTCGCCCATGTGTACGCCCGTGCTCTTGTCGCCGCCGGCTTCGTGGTGGATGCGGCGCTGGACGGAGCCGAAGGGCTCGAACGCCTCCTCGCGGGCGCCTACGACGTCCTGGTCACGGACTTGTGCATGCCACGCATGAATGGCTTGGACCTGCTGCAAGAGGTGCGACGCGTCCGCCCGGACGTTCCGGTCGTGTTCATGACCGCTGAGGTGGACAGCCTGGCTTATACGGCCGCGTGCGACCTCGGAATCGTGCGTTTCCTGCTCAAGCCCATGACCATGGAGCAACTCGCGCGCGCCGTGGAGAGTGCGGCGTCGCTTCGTGCGACCCTCGTTCGGTCTGCGGAACGTCGCGCGGCGATTCAGTAGCCCTCTCGTTTTGGATCCTCACGGACACTGCACGTCCGAATTGGCGGCATTGGGAGTGCCGTAGAAACCAGGAAACCAGGACGCAGTCGATGGTTGCCATGCCGCCCAGTCGGTGCGGCGGCTTGCTGCGCAATCGCTTGGAAATGCGAGGGACGTCCCGACCGTCAGCGCCATCGACGGATAAGTCACCACATCAATCATGACGCCGTTCATGTGGATCGTCACCGTCGTCCCCTTGTTCCGAAGGACATCTCCAGGCTGC
>JALYHX010000166.1 GCA_030776305.1 Myxococcota bacterium | reverse complement strand
GGTATGAAGGGCGCACAGGCACGCTCGATCGCGCGACACAGTCCCGGCGACAACCCGGGTCGACATTCAAGCCCATCGTCTACTCGTACGCGCTCCACGCGCGGCGAGTCACTCCGGCCACGCTGATCGACCCCAGTCCTGACGTATTCGAGGGAGGATACCGGCCGAGCAACTTCGAGGGGTGGCGCGGCCACGATCTCTTGCGTCTGCGCGAAGCGCTGGCGCACAGCGTGAATGTGGCCGCCGTGCGCGTGCTTCGTGACGTGGGACCGGGCAACGTCGTGTCTTGGGCGCAGGCGCTCGGGATCGAGTCGCCGATGAAACCCGACCTTTCGCTCGCACTCGGCAGCTACGAGGTCCGACCCATCGAGCTCGCCGCCGCGTACGCGACCTTCGCCGCAGGCGGGACGTTCGAGGAGCCGCGACTGGTCCTTCGCATCGTCGGTCCGGACGGCAAGGACATACAGCTCCCCGCGCCGCCACCCCCCCGACGCGTTCTCGATGAAGCGGAGGCCTATGTCATGACGAGCATGCTCACGAGCGTCATCGATCACGGGACGGGGATGCGCGCGAAGTTGCTCGGAGTGCCGCTCGCCGGCAAGACGGGAACGTCGAATGGCCCGAAGGACACATGGTTCGCGGGCTACTCGACGGAGATTACGGCGGTCACGTGGATCGGCTTCGACGATGGGCACACGCTCGGTGCCGCCGAACAGGGAGCAACCACCGCGCTGCCGGCATGGATGGCATTCATGAAGGCCGCGACGGAGGGCAAGCCACGTCTGGACTTCGCGCGACCGCCGGGCGTTGTGACTGTCACGATCGACCAGCGGACGGGGGCACTCCCGTATGCGGACGACGCGGATGTCCTCGACGAAGTCTTCCTCGCGGGAACGGAACCCACGGAGACGGCTGCGTCGCCCAGCGACGACGCCGGCGTGACGGACGAACCACCGTAGAATGATGGCTCGCGATGCAAATCGACAATGGCGGGGGGGGCGGGCGTACAGGAGACGTCGAGAACGCAGAGTTCACCCTACGAATGTCGGCGCGAGGACGCCTATTTGCCGCAGGGCCTCGTAGAGGGCGATCCCGACCGCATTGGCGAGGTTGAGCGACCTGACGGCCCCGATCGTCGGAATGCCGACGACGCGGTCGTGAAAACGCTCGAGGAGTTCCGCCGGGAGGCCCACGCTCTCCTTGCCGAAGACGAGCGCGTCACCGGCGGCGTAGCCTGCGTCGAGATAGCTGGTTTTTGCGATTGCACTGAAGACGTGAAGCTTGCTCCCGGGCGACTCGCTGTTCCACGAGTGCAAGAAGTGCTCGAAGTCCACGTGCCGGCGCACGTCGATGAGGTGCCAATAGTCGACGCCTGCACGCCGGACACTATGCTCGTCGATACGAAAACCGAGGGCCCCGACGAGATGCATCGGCGAACCGGCGGCGGCACAGAGACGCCCCACGTTCCCCGTATTCGGCGGAATCTCGGGCTCGACGAGGACCACGTGCAGCGGCTGCGTATAGGGCTTGGCGCGTAAGCGAGGAGTCGACGACGAGGTGCGCGGCATCGTCAGCGAATCAGCTCAACAGTGCGACGACGATCCCCGCGATGACCGCCATAGCACCCAAGATCGTCGAAAGGCCCGCGGCGACATAGGAAGCACGGAGCGCGGGACGCGCAGCCTCGCCCTCCAGACGATAGGCGCCGTGTAAGAATGCCCGCGCGCTTCGCCCGGGCAGCCCGATTCCAACGCTCGCGACGGAGAGCGCCGCGCGCCCGCCCTCCTTCGCGAGGAGAATCGCGATGCCGAGTGGCCCGATGACGAGGTCCCATCCCGCCGCATACAGACCAAATCGTACCGCCCGGATCGTCGCGGGGCTCGCGCCTGAACGCCGAGCGCCGCGATCGAGGGCCCATCCGTGAGCAACGTGCGCCGCCACGAGAATCAACGCGAGGCCGGGAACTCCCGCAGCGGCCAGGCGCAGCGCGGCTGCCGTTTCATCGAAAAGCAAATGATGGAGCCAGCCGGGGACGGCCATGGAAATGGGGATGAGCACGATGGTTGCCATGGCGGCCGCGGCGAGCATTTCACTCGCGACCGCGAATCGCAGCGCGGGTGCGATCGGTCCGTCAGGCAGGGACTCGAAGAAGCGTTCTGCGTCGAGGGTCGTCGCGCGCGCTGTTGCCCAGAGCCGGCCGAGCGCTGGAGTCCCGGGCCGCTCCCAGGCGACGACGGCGACCACCCCCGACCGCGTCTCTTCTTCCGGGCACCCAGGACAGTCCGCATCTCCGCAATGTGCACATACGACCGCCGCGGGGACCTCGGCATCTGCGAGCTCGTCGTTCTCGGCGAGCGGCTTCGCGTCTCCATTGCCCGCGATTCGCATGGGTCACCTCCCGCGTGCCCGCGGGTCCAAGCGGGAAGTCTGGCACGTTCGGTTTCAGTGCACCACCTGTCCCGCAGACGTTCCGCGCTTCACGCGAATGTCGTCGAGGCGACCTCCGAAAAAAAATGCCAGGGCGACCGCCACAAGAGAGACCGCGAACGTCGCATACATCCCCCAGACGAACGTGAATCGAAGCGGCACACCGTGCACGCCGTGCGGGGGGCGAGCAAGGAGGAGGGCGGCGGTCGCTGCCGGAATCGCGGCAAGAAACGCAGCTGCAACACGAGCCCCACGCATTTGCACGATGCTGCGGCGACTGAGGACGATCGGAAGCAAAACGAACCACGCCACTCCCGCAGCCCATACCCAGCCGAGACGGCGCGCGATGTCGAACCCGGAATACGACACCACGTCGGGCATCGTGAGATGCACCCATGGCGAAAAGAACGCGGCGAGACCGAGCGCCGACAGCGCCGAGAGCCCCCCGCGACCTCGGCGGAAATATGTGATCGGAAGCGGCTCCCACTCCGGCTCATCAGGCGCGCCGTCCTCACTCGTGTTCTGTGCGGACGGCGGCAGTTTTTCGAATGCGACGAGGGCCATTCCGCAGACGGGGCACGCGTTGCGTTCGCTTTGCTCGAACATTTCGTGGCAGAACGGGCAAGCAACAAGGGCCACGCTCGGGAGTTTAGGAGCTTGTCGGGAAAAGGCCCGACGATCTCCTCAGCCGATCGGGAGCGCACGCCTGAAACTGGGGTAAAGTATTCACCGATGGCACGACCCACGAGTTTGGACTCGAGCACGATCGATGCCTGGATTGACGATCATCCGGGTTGGGAACGCGCTGGAACAAGTGCCATTGCAAAGCGCTATGCATTTCCAGACTTCGCATCGGCATTGGGGTTTGTCGTGCGTCTCGGCTGTCACGCGGAGAAGCGCGACCACCATCCCGACGTGGAGCTCGGCTGGGGCCGCGCACGCATTGCCTGGTCGACACACGACGCTGGCGGCATCACCGAACTCGATCTCGCGTCTGCCGAAGCGACGGACAAGCTCATCCCATGAACGACGCGGAGTTGCTCGCTGACGCGCGCCGCAAGCTGCTTGAGTTCCTCGTCTGCCTGGTTGGGCCTGGGGACATCCCTCGCTTCGATGAGGCGCTTGCCCACCCGAGCTTCGCGAACGAAACGAACAAGCCCGACAACCAGCGACTCGAGTTCCTGGGCGACGCTGTCCTGGGCTTGTGCGTCAGTGAGATGCTCGTCGCGGCCCACCCCACGGCGGACGAGGGAAAGCTGACGCGCATGCGCAGCGCGTTGGTGAATGGGGAGGCTCTCGCGACCTGGGCACGTCGCGTCGACCTCGGCATGTGCGTCGCTCTTGGACGCGGTGCGAAACTCGGGTCGGAGCGTGAGCAGACGAACGTGCTGGCCGACGCATCGGAGGCTCTCGTCGCTGCCGTCTACGAGGCGCGGGGTTTGGCCGGGGCGCGATTGCTCGTGCGCGATCTGGTGAGCGGCCTACTCGACAAGGCTGACGCTCTCGCGATGCTTGATCCGAAGAGCGCCTTGCAAGAGCGCGTCCAGGCCGCTGGAATGTCTGCCCCGACCTACCGCCTCGTCCACGTGCGCGGCGCGCCGCACGATCAGTTCTTCGAAGTGGAGGCCATCGTCGGCGATCGCGCCGTGGCACGTGGCGAAGGACGAAGCAAGCGCCTCGCTGAACGCACCGCCGCCATGAACGCTCTCGCCACCCTCGAGGCGTCGTCCAACCGCGCGCAACCCAAGGACGACTCCGACGGGACGCCAGCCGGAGAAGAGCCACTCGAGGATTCCGGCCCCCCGGGCGCGGCCATTGCTTCGCCTGCCAAGGCATGCGGGCAATAGCGCGAGACATGAGCGGCGAAGCATGACTCCGGTGTCGCGCGTCATGGGGGTCCTGGCGTTGATCGGCACACCGATCACCGGCTGCGGCGCCCGCAGCTGGCTGCCGGTCGACCCGTTGCCCGACGCAGACACCGGCGATGGTGCCATGTGTTCCGAAACACCGGTCGCGCTGGAGCCCAACGTGCCGAATCTGTACTTCGTGCTCGACAGGTCCAAGAGCATGCTCGACCAAAACAAGTGGACGAACGTCCGTTCGGCGGCGGCAAACCTGATTGGACAACTCAAAGCGAGCGCGAGGTTCGGGGCAACCCTCTTCCCTGGCCCGGGTGGCGGCGGGTGCGCGACCGGCGCCGAGGTGATGCCGCTTCGACTCGGCGATGACCTAGGCGCGACCGCAAACGCTTTCCTCGCTGCCACCGCGCTGACGCCGAACGGGGGTACCCCCACGGCGGCGACCTTCCGTTCGCTGTTGCCCAAGTTCAGCGCCGTCCCCGGCATCACGGTGGCCATCCTCGCGACGGACGGAGGACCGAACTGCGATCCGAACCTGGTCACTTGCCCCATCGATCAGTGCACGTCCAACATCGACGGCATCACGGACGGCAACGGCGTTCAGCTGTGCTTCCCCAATATTCCGCCCAACTGCTGCGACGCGGCTCGAAGTGGCGGGACCGGGTGCCTCGACGGTAACGCCACCGCCCAAGCCGTTGCCGCTCTACGCGCCATCGGCGTGCAAACGTACGTGATGGGCATTCCCGGCAGCTCGCCATACGGGCCGATCCTGGACCAACTCGCCATTGCAGGAGGGACCGCGCGCTCCGGCCAGCCCCGTTATTACGCCGTCACGTCCGCCGACGAGTCTGCCCTCGCATCGGCGTTTCAGGACATCGTGACGCAAGCCATGAAAAGTTGCTCGCTCATTCTCGGACATGCGGTGGCCGACCCCAACAGAGTCAACGTGTACATCGACGGGACGGTCGTACCGAGCAGTGGACGCGATGGCTGGTCGACGACCGGCCGGACCGTCACCCTCAAAGGCGCCACGTGCGATGCGTTTCGCGCGGCCCCGAGTGCTGGTGCACCGCCCTTACGCGTCGCGGAGGGATGCGCGACCGTACGGTAGATTCAGTCGCCCGGGTGAGGCCTCGGCCCGCCCACGAGATCCAGATCCGCGGGAATGTCGGTGGTTCCCAGAATGGATGCGTCGAGGAGCTGCACCCGTTCTGCTCGCAATTTTGCGACGAGCTTGTCTGTCTCCTCTTTGACGCGAGCTTTCCAGATCGCGTCCCGAATTTGGGACGCGACGTCGTCGACGCTGCGTTTGGTCGCGGGGATGGTCCCGCGGCGCCACACCACGGAGAAATACTCACCCTCGGAGACGGGCGCAGGAACGAGCGCGCCCTCACGGACCGACTGCGCCGCGTGGACGATCGCGGGGTCCACACGTAGTCCCGGCTCCTTGGAGCTTCCGTCGGCGTCGACGAAGCCGAGGTTGCCCGCGCGAAGATACGTCGCCTTGTCGAGACTGTGTTCGCGTGCCTGGGCACCGAACATCGCCGGGGTCGGATCGCGTCTCGTGGCATCGAGCACCGCCTGCGCCTCGTCACGTGTTTTGCATAGGATGCGCCAGATCTGATAGCGCTCGGGGGTGTCGTACCGGCCACGGTTCTCCTCGTAGTACTGCTCGACGTCGGACATCGGGATGGCCGCGGCGGGCCCGATGCGGGCGCGGATCGCGCGGATCGTCGCTCCGGAGCGTGCCCGCTCGATCCGGTAAGCGGCGGGCGGTTTCTCACCCAGCTTCAGCGCGCCGGCAGCGACCGCGAGCAACCCATCGCGCACGACCACTTCATCCAAAAACCGGTGGCGTACCGCATCGCGAGTGCCGCCGAAGGTTGCGCGCTGAAAGGGCGGCATCGCGGCGATACGGTCCTCGAGATCGCCAACGTTGATCGACGCCGGACCCACGTGCGCGACGATGTGCAACCGACGCTCTGTCGACCCGGCGTCGTCAGCCCTCGATTTGCCGCGTACGGCGAGCATTCCGGCGCCAGTGAGTAAGACGAAGACTGCGGATCGAATCAAAGTGTCCAACGCAAGTCACGCGGTCCGTTTGCGCGTTCGGCCCGGTCGGCGCCGCTTCGGCTCGTCTTCGCCATGCACGCGTTCCGTCGATGAGTTGCAGAAACCGGGCTGACGATAGCGATGGCGCCTGGGAGTGTCAATTTGGTCCAGCCGCCCTTGGGCATGCGCCGATGGCGATTGACGTCTGGCAGCGATGTTGGACCACCCGCGACCAGCACGCCGCCTTCCGTGACGGCGTGTGCATCGCACGCGGAATCGGCAATCGGTGTCGCGGAAGGCCAGCTTCTCTGCCGTGAGCGCGTGATTCGCCGTGGCAACTGGTGCGCGTTTTTGGACGCCGGTGCCGCGGGTGGTATGGCCTCAAGAAGGGGCTGCGCGGTCGGTTCGGGATGTACGTGCGCCCGTCCTCGAGGCCCTCGGCCTCGCCGAGGTGGAGCACCTGCCCAGGAACAACCGGATGCGCGCGAAGTAGCCCCAGGGTGGTTCTAAGGAAAAGCGGCGACTATCGCGATCGATTGGCGAATTCGGTCCGTCCACGGAGATCGAGTGACCACCTTCGCCATATATAGCAATCTGCACCATCCGCCTCCTCCGCTTGACTAGGGGTGAGGCGAGCCAGGCGTTCGATAGCCAACGGACATGCCGATGACATGGACCATGCCCGTGTAGTCCCCTGGTAGCTCCGGAGCGGTGCTCGTCTTCTTGAGGGCGAAGATCAATTGGTACCCGAGGTCCACGCGCAAGCCGGATGGATGGACGAACCCGCCGCCGACGGCGAGATTGAGACGGTCCGCATCGGGGACGTCCGGAGTGAGCGTCTTGGCCGGTGACGGAGATGGATCGTAGAGGACCCCGGCTCGGACCCGCCACGACTCGTCCAGAGCTGCCTCTGCACCGACGTGGACATTGACCGTATCGTTCCAATCCTTGCGCCGGGAGCTGCTGCGACCAAGCATTCCGCTTGGGTCGTTGGGGAATTTGATGTCGAGCGAACGGAACTTCGCCCACCCGTACCATACGACGTCGGCGTCGACGACCAGATGCCTGACCGGACGGGACGCCACACCCATCTGGAGAACATCGGGAGTGGTGAACGACGTCGTCGCACGCTGGTCGCGCAGTAGAGTCTGGAACTCCGGCGCTACGTTTTCGAAGTGTGCGGCCCCGTCGAAGTTGAAGTTCACGGCGCTGCGGTAGTGGATGCCGAGCGACAGGTACTGCGGTATCGCCTCCAGCTGCGCTCCAACGTTGGCGCCGGCGCCCCACGCAGCCGCGCCGAGCTCGGTCGATACTTCCGCGGCTCCCGTAACAACCTTCCTCTGGAGGTCAACGGTGGCGCGTACGGCCTGAAAGCCTGCTCCGATGCGAAGGGGCCCAATTCGATAGGCGGCGGTCGGATTGAAGTCATAGGTCGCCAGTGCTGCCCGCGTCACGATCGACTTGCCCGCCCATTCTGAGGGCCACGCGATCGTCAATCCGAAGGGCGTAAACACACCGATCCCGATCGACAAACTGTCGGTGACTCCGCCGCTCTCGTATATTTGGAACGGTGGCACTGCTTCGAAGGAATTGCGCGTCGAGACGCCTTGCGTGCTGGTGTATCGGAACGATGGCAGGATCAGTGAGTCGCCCACCTGCACGTCGAAAATCTTGCCCTGCGCGATCCCTGCCGGGTTGTAAAAAATCGACGACGAGTCGTCGATCATGGCGGTGACAGCGCCCGCCATTCCGGTGCCCCGGCCCGACTGGACATCGAGGGCGATACCGGCGCCATGCGCAGTGTGGGTAGACAACGCAAACGAGATGAGGGCGAGGGCCGACGGTACGACCGCAAAGCGCCTGTTCATGGAATGGATCTCCGCTTTCAATGGGCGTCGTTCACTGGTAGTTGCCCGTCGCAAGGAACGTCGCGACCTGGGTCTGCGCTTTGGCGGTCAGCGTGAGGCTTTGCGGCGTCGGTTGCATCGCCCCGGGCGGCCGCAGCAAGAAGCCATGGCGCCCGACAAGGGGGACGCTCGTCGGATCGAACTGCTCCGTCCCATCCGCGAACTCGTAACAGAGCAGCGGGCTTTTGCAGTTGAATGCCGGGGCTGTGCCGGAGAGTGGCCGATTCGCGGCCGAGAGCAGCGCGAGATTGGAGATGTTCGGCACCGTCTGATCATCCTGGATGAACTGGATGAAGGCCTTGCGCTTCATGTTCGGCGCGGACACGCCGTTCGGAAGTGTCACCGAATGCGTCAGTCGCCAGGCCAGGTTCGCCGGATCGGCCGGGTCGAGAATCCACTGGACGATGCCGAGGAACTGGTCGAATTCCGGAGTGCCCGGCAAGATGGGCGGCTTCTGCAACGTGAGACCCGCCAAGAGTGCCATTTTGTACGGCGCGAACGAGGCGCCATTCAAGATGATCTGGGGCAGATCGCCGCCCGGTACGTTGAGCGCGACGTTCATCGTGTCCGGCGAAACCGCATTGAATAGCGTTCCCAAGATGCCGCCCAGGCTCTGGCCTACGTAACCGATGTTGTTGAGATCGAACGCCGTGGTTCCGCCCGCCGCGTTGATGCGCGCCACCAGGGAGGGACCAGACGTGACACGCAGCATCTGAACGAGCTGCGCCAGATCGATGACCTGCTGCCGGAAGTTGTCTCGCGTCGAGAAGAAGTTCGTCAGGCTGAACATGTTCCAGCCGCTGATGGTCGGACGACCGCCAGGGGAATCCCGCTTGAAGTCACCTCCCTCGCACATCCCGGTGCTCGCATCGCAAGCGCCGAGGTGTTGCGTCTCACATTGCAGGTTTCCGGATGGATCCGGCCCCGGCTGGTTCAAGCCCGGGCATGGCTTGAGCGTCGTCCTGTCGCGCGCGACGCACCTCCCGATGAGGGGATCCTCGTTGCACTTCATCGAGACTGGATCCGCGCATGCATCGTCGTCCGTCGCTAGCGCGCTCGAGAGTTGAGTGAGGTACGCCGCCGAGCCGGTGCACGACGAACGCTCGCCGTGGAAAACGGCGTCCGTCGCGATCGTCGCCTGCCCCCGCTTGGCGAGGGTGTTCGCGATGGCCAGGAAATCGTTTCGATCGCGCGTAAAGCCGTGGCCAAAAATGGTGATGGGGTAACCGGCCGCCGGTTGAGGGACTTTTGCTGGATCGGGGACGGCGAGAGCGAAGGTCACGGTGCCTGGCCGCGGATTTGCGAGATCGAGCGTGCCCCCCGGGCCGGTGACGGCCACCGGGGTCCCGAACACGCCGACGTAGAATCTGCCGATCGAATCGACTGGAACACCCCCAGAGGTCGCAGCCGCCTTGTATTGGAGCGTCGCATCTTGGAAAACGAAGACTCCCTGAGGAAAGAGGCTCTGGATTCGCGCCGTGCTCGGGTAAGCGTACAGCTGGTCCAGAAGTGTGGCCTCGGATTGGGTGGTGAACGCCCACGCGAGCGCCAGGTTCGTGCGCGGCACCTTGGCTTCCAGCGCATCGAGCGCTGGCTGCATTGCGGACCGCAGGGGCTCGAGTCGCGCTGCCTGTGCATCGGTGAGGACGTTCACCTGGGACTTGCCGGCGACGAAGATCGGGGTCTTCGAGCGCACCAATGCGAAGACCGGGTTGGCGATGACGCTCTTGCCTTGGTCATCTTTCGCGTCGTTCGTTACGTACGCGAGATACGTGGTCTTCTCATCCAGCGGTGCGTCCAGTCGCCACTTGAGCTGTTCAGGCGAAGAGCTCTGGTTCGGTGTCGAAAGGCAGTTGAGAGCCCCGCCCGCCACGACCAGGCACGGCGTGAAAGAAGGCGGGGTTTGCTCCGCGGTGGGCGCCGCGCTCACGAGCGGAATCAGCCCGACCGTGCCTGCGGTCAAACTTGCAGGATCAAGGCTCGCTTGGGCCACGGCACCCATCGTCAGACCATTTTCACTCACCGGCGGCGCGATCGTCGAGAATCCATCGAGGGTGTTGAGTCCGCAATAGAGCTGCGTCGACGTGTCGGATGCCGAGAGGCACGCGGAGGGAAGAAGCGGCTGGTGTGTCCTCGGGTCGGGGAGCGCTACCTTGTTGGAACTGAGGAGCACGTCGTTCGGAAAGGGGATAACGCCGTTCGCCGGGTCGAAAGTCACTTCGCCAGCGTCGACGATCGTGAAGGTCCACAGGATCGGAATGCTCTCGGTGTCGGACAGGTTCTCTATCGTCTTTACCTGCGCGAGAATCGGCGCATATCCTTCCCGGATGGTCTCGAGCTTTATCGCGATGACGGTCTGATCGCGGAGCCGGATCGCAGGATCGGTCTGCGTTGACGGTATGACGTCAACCGTGGGAATGCATCGGGGCGATGTGAAATCGAACTGGCCGGCCGCGTTTTTCGGACAATCGACGAGCGCATTCGGGCTGGAGACGAGCGCCCAGGCGGGCGAACCGATGACCGGTTGGTTCTGCAATCCGCGAAGGCCCGATGCGCCGCCGACAAGTGCGATCGCATATTGATGCGCCCGCGCCCAACCGCCCGGCGGGGGCGCGACCTGGATCTCGGTGCTCGACACATCTAAAATGGGCGCGGCTCCAGTGACCTGCGTCGCCGTGGTGACGTCGAGGACGATGACGTTTCGTCCGGTTACCGTCGAGCGGTCGAGGGGCCCGCTCATTCGAACCCGCGCGACCGATTCGTACGGAAACCCGCTCAGCGTTCCGAGGTAGCTCTGATTGAACTCGGCCTGTGCGGGGGTGTCATTCGGCGATGGCGGCACGACGATCTTGCC
>JALYHX010000165.1 GCA_030776305.1 Myxococcota bacterium | reverse complement strand
AATCCCCACTCCTCGGCGAACACCGGGAAAGGGAAATCGCTGTGCTGCTCGTGCAGAAATAGGAACTGGTTCTGCGACCCCTTCATGAAACCCTGTCCCAGCCATCCCCCGTTGCCCACGGCGATGCGGGCTTGGTGCGGGTCCCAGTTGTAGCCGAGGATGTTCTCGTGGGGATTGAGCCATGCATTGATGCGCTCGTTCTGGTAACCGCGCAGGCCGTAGCTCCAGAAGACCGGACCGATGACACCGGCGGCGACGGCGAGCCACATCAAGCTCTTGGTTTGGACGCGAGTGAGCGTGCAGATGGAGACGAAGACGAGGACCAGGATCAGCGCGGTGCCGAGATCGGGCTGCAGCAAGACGAGCGCCATCGGAATGATCGCGAAGATCGTCGGCGCGATGAGGTCCTTCAGCGTCCGACCCTCGCTCTTTGGGTCGTCATGCAAGTACTTTGCAAGCGCGATCACCAGGAAAAGTTTCATGAACTCGCTCGGCTGGAAGCTGTACGTGCCGAGGTAAATCCATCGTGAGCTCCCGCGAATCTCGCGGCCGAGGATGAAGACCAACAGGAGCAGCACGACTCCGCCTGCGTAGAGCGCGTACCCAAGGCGCTCGTAGTGACGGTAATCGATGGCGGCCACGACGGTGGCGAGAATGCCGCCTCCCACGAGCCAGTAAATCTGTTGGATGTAGTCTTCGGAGTGCGTTCCGCGCGCGACGCTCGTCGCCGAGTAAAGATTGATGACGCCGATCACAGCGAGCGCCGCGACGCTGATGAACAACGTCCAATCGAAGTGATCGCGGACGCGGCTCAGCGCCCCGACGTTCCCGATCCGCAGCCTCATGGAGCTGGCCCGCCCGAGGGTGGTCTTGGCGCTGTGGCGGCGTTTGGCTGCGGTGATTTCGCGGATAGCGCATGACCCAGGCGAATCGATTGGAGCCGCTCGTACTCACGCACGATCTGCATTCCCACGGGAACTGCGACTTCCGGTCCCGAGCCGCCATGCTCCACCAGCACCGCGACGACGATCTCGGGTGAACGCGCGGGTGCTATCGCGCAAAACCAGGCGTGGTTCTGGGATAGAAACCAGGCCATCTTGGGCTCATCCTCCTTCTTTACGACGTACCCCGTCTGAGCCGTCCCGGTCTTGCCCGCTACGTCGAGAGATGGATCGCGGGCCGGGAACGCCGTTCCGTTCGGGTCGTTGACGACGTCGTAGAGGGCATCGGTCACGCGACGTAAGTTGTCGGGCGCGAGCGGGATCTGGCGGCGGATCCGGGGAGGGAATTCCTGAACGACGGTTCCGTCGCTCGTCTCGACTGCGCGCACGATTTGAGGCTGATACAGGGTACCCCCGTTCGACAGCGCCGCGTATGCCATCGCGAGTTGCAAGGGGGTCACCGTCACGTCTCCCTCGCCGATCGCCATGTTGAGCGTGAAACCGACGCGGAACTGACCACGGTAGCGCAGCGCATACCACGAGCGTGTCGGAATGCGTCCAGGCGCTTCTGGATTGACTCCAAGTCCCGTCTTTTGCCCGAGGCCGAATGCTTGTGCGATGCGCGCGATGCGGTCCATCCCGACCGTCTCGGCGAGGTGGAAGAAGTACACGTTGCACGAGCGCGCAATCGCCTCGTGCAAGCGTACGTGACCGTGCACGTGGCTGCAGCGGAAGATCCTCCGCCCGAAGGTGACAAAGCCCTCGCAGCGCTCGGCGTGCTCCGGTTCGACCAGATGCTCCTCCAGAGCTGCAAGCGCGCTGAAGGGCTTCATCGTCGATCCGGGTTGGAACGCACCGCTCATCGTCTTGTCGACCATCGGTCGCAACGTATCGGCATAGAGGCGATTGAACGTCTCGCGCACCCGGGCGCGACCCGCGCCACCGGAAAGGTCGTTGGGGTCGAAATCGGGCTTCGAGTAGAAAGCGAGCAGGCGTCCCGTACGGACGTCGACGGCCACGACGGCGCCGGCAGCGTGGGGACGCATGGCCTTCTCGATGGCCTGCTCCAATTCAACGTCGATCGACAGCCGCAAATCGCGCCCCGGGATTGGATCGAGGTTCGCCGGTGGATCGATCAGACGCTCGACCTCCGGACCGCTGCGGTATCGACCGCGTGCGTCGACGACGCGCTTTTCCCAGCCCCGCTGACCGCGCAAATAAGACTCCCAGGTGTGCTCGATCCCCGTTGCGCCTACCGAGTCCCCGGCCTCGTAGCCCAGCGGATTGTCGCGTTGCTGTTCGTCGCGCGCGAGATCGTCGTATCCCCGTGGGCGGTACTTCGCCAGCGCCTCCGCATCGATTTCGGCTACGTAACCGAGCATGTGTGCGCCGAGATCTTTGTACGGATAAAAACGGACAGGCACGCTCGCGACCTGAACTCCCGCGAGATCGTCGGTGTGCTGCTTGAGCTCTGCGACGACATCGCGTGGTACGTCCTCGCGGACCAGAATGGGCGTCTTCCAGCAGGGCGATTTGTCCTCGTCGCTGCCGCATGCAGCCCGAATGCGCGCTTCGAATGCACGACGCTCCTCCGGGTTGAGGCGCAGGATGTCCGCCAGCTTCGGCCACGAATCGGGGTCGCGCGCGAGCAGCTGCCCGTTGCGGTATCGAAGAGGGCGCGCGCTCGGCATGACGCGGCCGGGTACGACGTCGACGTCGTAGGAGGGGCGGCTGGATGCAAGTACCTTACCGTTCGTGTCGCGGATGACTCCCCGCGTCGTGGGCATCACGACACGGCGGATGATGTTCTCGTGCGCGATGGCTGAGTACTCGGTGCCGGCGAGCACTTGAAGTTGGAAGAGGCGCACTGCGACGGCGATGAACGCGAGCGTCGTGAAAAGGGCCATCCACTTGTATCGTCTCCGGAACTCACCTATGTCCGAACGCGGGACGAGGAAGTTCGTCATGACGGCGCACCGCCACCCGCCTCGGCTCTTGGCGCGCCTGCCGTCGCCGCATGGATCGCCTGCGAGACTCGAAAGACAATCGGCGTGACCGCGGCCGTCGCAATCGCGTGCGGAAAGGCCAGAGGGTAGAGAGACCGTGGCACCCACGCGTCGCGTCCGAAAATCGCGAGGAGCACGAGGACCATCGTGCTCTGCATGATGGCGAATGCCCCGACCAGCAACACCTGCATCCATGTCGTTTGCGTGGCCAATCGCACCCCCGCGGCGCGTGCGAGCACGAATGTCGCTACATAGCTGAACGTGTAAAGGCCAATCGGGGCGATTCCGAGCACATCGGTCGCATACCCGAGGACGAACGCCACCGCCGCTCCACGAGCGAGCGAATATTCGTGCACCCCCATGAACAGGATGAGCGGCAAAACGAGGGACGGAATCGGACGACCGATGTGCACATGCGCAAGTTTGGAGAGGAGCGCGTAACCGAGCAGGACCATCGCCGGAAGGGACCAGGCCGGGTGGAAGACCGAGAGGGCCCGCGCATAACCCGGGACGCTGCGTACGGCACGAGCGCTGCGTAGAACATCGGTCGTCACCGCGAACACCCACAGCGCGCACGCGACTGCGGGACGGATGTCATCCACCGCGCGAAAGACGTTCGCTTGCAAGACGAGCAGGGCCAGGCCGACCGCCAGGAACGCCACGTTGCGCATCACGGCCTCGCGCGGGGCCCGAATGGTGCGGCAGCTCCCGCGGCGGTCGTCGTTGGTTCCTCGCCGGGCGGACTCACGAGCACCATGACCGCATCGAGGCGAGAAAAATCAACCGTCGGCGCCGCGTCCACATCCTGATCCCGCCCGAGCTCCCGCTTGATGACCTTCGTCACCCGCGCGACCGGAATTGCGCGTGGGAACCAGCGTCCCTTGCCACTCGTCACGAGAAGATCGCCGATGTCGACCTCGTCGCGCGAATCGACCATCTCCACCTTGCATCCGTAGCGCGCCGGATCTCCGGTGCCGCGCACGAAACCGCGTGCGTGGGTGCGCTCGTCTTCAACGTCGACGCCGAACGCAGCATCGACCGCCAGTTGAACGTCCGCGGCGTCCCCTGCGACGTGCAGTACCGCCCCGACCACGCCGTCGGGCGAGACGACGGGGAGGTGCGGGCGCACGTCGCGCGCCCCCTTGTCCAGCAAGATACGCGTGACGCGGAAGAACTCGGTGAAGTCCTTCGCAACCACCTGCGCGCTGACGACGTCTCCAGACGTCGCGTCTTTGAGCTGCAAGAGTCTGCGGAGCTGTCGGTTCTCGACTTGCGCCTGCTCCAACG
>JALYHX010000164.1 GCA_030776305.1 Myxococcota bacterium | reverse complement strand
GCGCGACATCGGCGCCGACGCCCGGATCGCCGAGGAGGTCAAGCAGCAGGTCACGGACATCGTCCTGCACCACGGCACGTCGATCGCCGAGGCCGGTGCGGAGAAGCGAAGCCCGCCGAAGACTGTCGACGAGGTGGACGAGATCTACTCGATGACCTCGATGCAGCAAGACGTGTACCAGTTTTGGGGCTACCGCTTTGCCTTCAAGGACGGCGAAGGCAAGCGGCCCAAGAACGTGTACGAGCGACTCCTCGCAGAGATCCCGCTGAGTCTCACGCAACAGCGCGAGCAGGTCCTCGATCTGCTCGACAGCATCGTCGGCGCGATCGTCGAAGAGTGTTGCCCGCAGAACAAACCACCGGAGGACTGGGATTGGAAGGGGATCAAGAGCGGATTCATCGAGCACTTCGCCAGCAAACCGCCCGACGTGGAGCACATCCACGACCCGGAGCTGATCGCCAAGGCGTTGTTCGACACGGCGCAGAAGCACTTCGAGCAACGGGAAAAGGAGATGGGGACGGAGCTCTTTCTCCGTGTCTTTCGTCACTTTTACCTCGAGGAGATCGACCGGCAGTGGGTTGACCACCTCACGAACATGGAGCACCTCCGCGATGGGATCGGCTTGCGCGGATACGGGCAGCGTGACCCGAAGCAGGAGTACAAGAAGGAGGGCTACGACGTCTTCATCGACATGATGGCCGCGACGAGCAGCAACATCTGCACGAAGCTCTTCAAGGTTCAGGTCCGTCGTGAAACGGAAATCGAGCGGATCGAGCGCGAAGACGCAGAGCGGCATGCGGTTCAGCAGCGCGCGATGCAGATGCGTCACGGATCGGAGCCCGCTGCCGCCGAGGAAGAAGCTCCTCCGCAACGCGCGGCGGCGGGCCGTTCACAGCCGCGCGTCACGGTCCAGCCCGTGCGCCGCGATGGCCCCAAAATCGGCCGCAACGACCCGTGCCCCTGCGGCAGTGGCCAGAAGTTCAAGAAGTGCCACGGAGCGGCTCTGGAAGACGACAACAGCGGCGACGACGCGACCGCATGACTTCCTCAGAGATTTGCTACCATCCTGCGCCATGAGAGCTCGGCAATGGTTGTGCAGTGTCGCGATGGCGCTTGCTGTCGTCGGCGCCAATGGACTGATCGCGTGCGGAAGCGGCGGCGCGGCGTCGAAGTTCGCCACGGTCAAAGCGAAAGAGATGCCCGAAGGAGAGAGCTGGGAGGGCGTCTATTACAACCCGGTGTATGGGTACATGCATCTGGTCCCGAACGGCGAGAACCTCGTGGGTCGCTGGAAACGCGTCGACTCGAGTCACTGGGGAGAGCTCAGCGGAACCGCCGAGGGAAACGTCTTTCGCTTCACGTGGACCGAGCATCGGTACGGGGCGATTGGACCGAGCGCCGACGTCCACGGTGCGGGCGTCTTCACGTATTACGTGCCGCCGAAAAAGGGCGATGAGCTGAAGGTCCCCCCCGAGCTCGACGGCAAATTCGCATTGGACGAGGCCAGCGATATCGGCGATTGGCACTGCGTGAAGCAGATGAACGTGAAACCGGATTTGAATTCGATCAATGGCGAAAACCCCGTGGAGCCTGCGTCGAGAGGCGAACGTTGGCAATAGGGTGTGACGTCGTCGTCCCCCGAGGGTAGACGTGCCAATCTCGAGGGCGGCCGAGCGCGACCCGGTGATCGCCGGTCCGTTGGGTGGGTTGCTCCTCACGGCAGTCCGGACGACCACACCCATGCTCGTCGTCCGCGCGGTGCGGTGGTGGCGTGATCTCGCGCGCCTCGGGGTACGTCTGCCATTGTTCGTCGTCCACGACTTCGGACTCCTCTACAGCACGCCGCGCGACCAGATCGACCTATCGGCGAACCCCAGTGCCGACGAGGCCGTCGCACGCATTCCCAAGTTGCCGCAGCTCCTCGCGGCATACCGTGAGATTGTGGCCGAAGTCGCCCAGAGCGACGCGGCCGCGCACGCGGGAGGGATGAGGCCGAGCGACGATTTTGTCGTCGTGATCCTGGCGCGTGTGCTCGGCTCCCTGGTCCAGCACGAAGACGCGACCGCGGCATGGCCGGGGACGTGGCCGCTCGAGCCCGAGCTGGTTCGCGATCTCGATACGCAGCTTCCCGGATGGTTCGCAGCCATGCCTCGAACTCACGAGATGGCGACGCTCGAGGCGTTCGCGCGCGGGCGGTTGCAGCTGCTGACGTTTGCCGACGCGCTCGACCTGGACACGCTGCGCCTTCTCAGAATGCTTGGTTCCGAATCGACCGCGGGGCTGGGCGCGCTCGCGCACGTGGATCTCATCGCCGCCCTTTCCAATCCTTCGACGAACGACACGGTCAAGTTTTCCCTCGAGCTCGTGCCCGCGGTGCTGGAGACGAGCCGGGCGAAGGCGCCGGGAACGCACGCGGCGCACGGATATGCAGGGGTGACTCGCAAGGGATCCATCGATTCGATGGTTCTGACGGAGCTGGCCTGGGACAAGGAGGAGCTGGTCCGGCGGATGGCGGACGGTGAGTTGCTCTTTTACGCACGCGAACAAGCGCCGGAAGAGGCGCGGCGATTGCACCACATCGTCATCGATGCGTCGGCGTCGATGCGCGGCGAGCGCGAGGTCTTCGCGCGGGGACTCGCGATCGCTCTGGCCAAGAAGCTCCAGCTCGCTGGCGAAGAAGTGTGGATGCGCTTTTTCGACTCGCGTTTGTACGAGGTCCGCCGGGGGCGGGACCGCAGGGAGCTGCCGGGCGCCTGGCTGCTCGGATTCAAGGGTGAGCGGGGCCGCAACCCGGCTCGTATCTTCGCGCAGCTCGCGACGGAGATGAGGCTCCTTCGCGCACGCGACAAGCGCGACCCGGTGATTCACCTCATCACGCACGGCGCGCTGCACGTGCCGCGGTCCCACGTGGAGGAAGTCCGCCGCCAAGCGCACCTC
>JALYHX010000163.1 GCA_030776305.1 Myxococcota bacterium | reverse complement strand
GTATTGTTCGACGGAGATTTTTGTCGAGTCGGGACTCACTCATCGAACGATCTCGTTCTCCAGGACCCCGCGGTCTCCCGCTTTCACTGTCGTCTGGTGCGTGAAGAGGGCGCGTGGCGTGTACGCGACTGGGGGGCGCTGAATGGAACTCGCCTCGAAGGCGTGCGCATCCGCGATGCCGATCTTCCGGCGGATGCCACGTTGACCATCGGCGATTCGACGGTTCGCGTTCGCGCCGTCGCGCCGATGGAGCAAGCGGTCGTGCCCATGATTCCGGCCTTCGGCCAGCTCGCGGGTACCAGCATGCCAATGCGCAAGCTGTTTGCGTTGCTGGAAAAGATTGGACCGAGTGACATCAACGTTCTCATCGAGGGGGAGAGCGGTACGGGCAAAGAGCTCGTGGCCAACGAGATCGTTCAACGCAGCTCGCGGGTCGACAGCCCGTTCGTCGTCGTCGACTGCGGAGCGATAAGTCCGAGCCTTGTCGAAAGTGAGCTTTTCGGTCATGTGCGTGGGAGCTTCACCGGCGCCGATCGAGATCGTGTCGGCGCCTTCGAAGCAGCCGATGGCGGTACGGTATTTCTTGACGAGGTGGGAGAGCTTCCGGTCGAACTGCAACCAAAGCTTCTGCGCGCGATTGAGGCGCGGGAGATTCGTCGAGTCGGCGAGACTCGGCCACGTAAGGTCAACGTGCGCGTCGTCAGCGCCACCAACCGCGACCTCGAGCGCGAGGTCAACCGGGGCGGTTTTCGCGAGGACCTCTACTTCCGGCTCGCGGTGATGGGTGTGCGTGTTCCGCCGCTGCGTGAGCGTCTGGATGACCTGATCATCCTGGTGCGCGTGTTTTTGCAAGCGCTCGGCGTACCGGACGAAGAGCGCCTGTTCACGCCGGCGGTGCTCGCCGAAATGGCCCGTCACGACTGGCCAGGCAACGTGCGAGAGCTCCGCAACTACGTCGAGCGCTCGGTCGTATTGCAAAAAGCAGGGCCAGCGATTCGCCGCACCCTCACGGTAGGCTCGGGGTCGCCCTCACAATTCGACATCACCGTTCCGTTCAAGATCGCCAAAGATGGCGCAATCGACACGTTCGAGCGCGGATACCTGACCACACTGCTCGAGGCGGCTGGGAACAACATGAGCAAGGCCGCGCGAATGGCAGGCATGGACCGCATGTACTTGCATCGTCTCGTGCAGAAGCACGGTCTTCGCGGGGGTGGGACGGCTGGCGGAGCGCCGCCAATCGGCGGGCCCCCTTCGCCTGCATCCGGCTGACGGCAAAACGGTTTCACTTTTTCTTGGAGACCAGCGCGCGGACCATCGACAGGTCGGCGGCGCCGATCTCGCGCGTCATCATGAGGATGGCCACATACGCTGCGCCGACCGCGAGCGCGAGGGCCGGCACGACCAATCGCCCGACACGCGGAAGGACGAGTCCGATCGCCAGACATGTGCCCAGTGCAAGCCCGGTGCGGACCACGGTGGGCCCCGGCACGAACGCTCCCGTACGCATGCGTACGATGACGGCGGCTGTGACCAGAGTGGCTGCGAGCGCAGCTCCGGACGCTTGGGTCGACCGGAGCAGTTGCGCATGCCCGAGTTCGGCGTGCGGCACGAAGAGGACGCATGCAGCGGACACCGCCGCCACGGCACCCAGGGTCAACAACGCTGCCGTTCGTTCCTGCCCCAGGCCGGTCAAGATGGTGGTCGCAATCCCAAGCATCGCGAATGCCGCCTGAGCGAGTGCCATCGTACGCAAGACGTCTGCCCCGCGCGCAGCGTCGGCCGCGCCATATGCCAGCGACAGCATCGAATGCGGCATCGCCACGACGACGCTGACGAGGAGGCCACAGAAAATGGCGGCGAGCCTGGCTCCCCGAGCGACGTACGCGCGGATCGCCGCGTGGTCGTCGTTGGCACGCGCCCGTGCGAGCATCGGGAACAGCACGAGGGTGATGCTGAAAAGGAGCTGATAGGGTAGGAAAGCGAACGTCTGGCATTCCTTGTAGATCGCCAGCCACTGCTTGACGGTGTCGCGCTGGATGTCGGGGGGCAGGCCGGTGGTCAACGCGCGCTCGCTCAAGAAACGCCCGAGCAGGGCGATATCGATCTGCATGAGCAGGTTGATGCAGAGCTGGGCGCCTGCAATGGGTCCAAGCATCGCGATGTAGGCCCCCGCAGACGGCACTTCGATTGGACGCGGTCTCCCCGGCAGGAGCGGCGCACCAAAGCCGGTGGATCGCAGGGCGAGGGGGACGATCAACGCAGCTGCGCTGACCCATCCCACCGTTGTCCCGAGCACACCCGAGGCCCCGTGCTTGACGAAGGCGTAGCCGAAACCGACGAGCCCGACCGTGCGAATCGCCGCGAACGTCACGTCGAGCGCCGCTTGCCGGCCGAACCGGTTGGTGCCGTTCAAAAACCCAATGAGTGGCGAATAGAGCCCATAGAGCAGAGCGACCCCCGCGAGTACGAGGAGAGGCGCAATGACGTCCTGGGCACGTTCGAAGCGGGCGTACACGGGTGCAGCCGCCGCCATTGCGGCCGCGACCGCGACCGCGAGGGGTACGTGCACACGCAACACGCCGCGCAGTGCCTCGTCTTCGTGCCCCTTCGCCCCGGCCACGATGCGGCTCACCCCTTGCGTTCCGCTCGCGATAACCACGTTGTTCACGGTGTTCGCAACGACAAGAGCTTGGGCGAGCGCACCGAAGTCATTGAGGCCGACGGCGAGCCGAAGGAGCGGCTGCTGAACGAAGCCGACCACCAGAAAGAAAAGCTTGGCGCCGAGCACCGCAATTCCGCCTCGCCCGGCCGTTCGAGCGGCGTCGTCTGGGTCGTGGCCTTGCGGAGGCGGGAACGTCGATTCCGGCCCGCAGCGCTTCTCGGCGCGAAGGGGACTCACCGCGGGAGAGCACCCGTCGACATCTTCGTGGGGGCCATGCTGTCACGGCTTGCGGACCCCGGATAGGGTCTGTCAGTCCAAATGGCTTGGATCGAGGAGCCGACCCGCTGGCGTCAGCCCCACCTGCTTCCAGCGTGACGCCTCGTCCGGCAGGTCCGGCGCGGGCGGCGGCGTCGCATTCCGCATCTCGACGCTCGTCTCCCCGGCCGCCCTTGCGATACGAACGACGAGCTCCAGTCCTGGCTTGCCGCGCACTTTCACGTGCTCGAACGTCGCCGCGGTGGCGCCTTCGCGCAGCACCCCGCCCTGCAGCCTGCCGCGGAAGTACTGCGTGAGCGCGTGCACCGACGCGGGAGCGCTCGCATACACGACCTCCGCAAACGACCCCTTCACGGCGAGCGCGCGGGGCAAGACGACACCGAACGCCTGCTCGGTCCCTTCGGCGAGCTCGTCCGGGCCCAGATGATCCACCGGCAAGGGGGTCACGTCGGGCGTGCTCAGCGCGCTCGCGCTGGATGCCTCCGGCTCTGGTTCGGTCACCGGGACTGGCTTGCGGCACCCGCTCGCTGCGGCGATGAGCAACCCGAGCGCCGCGCCGCGCGCGGTCACTCGAGCACCGCCGCCCATGAGTCGATGACCGTCGGTGCCACCGGTGTTGGAACCTGAAGCTCGAATTGCTTGGTCGCTTGCGTGCCGGTCCCCTTGGTCCCCATTTGCGTGAAGACGGAGAACTGCCCTGGAGAGAAGTTTGCCGGTGTCTGATGCATCGCCCCCGCCACATACGCGTCGCTGCTCGGGTTTCCGAGGCCGGCGCACGCCGGGGACGCCTTGATCGAGACCCCTGGAATGACGACCCCGATCAATGACGGATCGCCGGTCACAGGGTCGTCCGGTTGGATGTACTGACTGTGTCCAGCCGGCGGCGGGACGAGGCGCGCGATTCCGCCCAGCTTGCGGGTGGTCGAATCCACCGGCTGCAAGAAGTCGAGGCCCCAGATGCGCCCGTGGCCGCTCTTGCAAGCCTGGGTTCCCGCAGC
>JALYHX010000162.1 GCA_030776305.1 Myxococcota bacterium | reverse complement strand
GGGTAGGGCGGTTGCGTGGGGGGCGGCAGATAGGGCTGCTGCTGTGTGGGAGGGTACGGTTGCTGTTGAGGCGGATACTGCGCCGATGCATTCCACGACACGATCGACAGCGAAAGCGAAGTCAGCGACGACGCCCATGCACGCCACGTCCGCATGTTCCGGAGCATACTCGCCTGAAGCAGCACGAGATCAATCCGATCGTGTCGCGCGAGCTATGGTTCGTGGGTCGAACTCGTACCCCAGCTCGCGGCCCATCAGGTCGCGAACCGCTTGAGGAACCGGCTTGTCCTCATAGAGGACAGAATGGACCTCGGACGTGATGGGCATGTCGACTCCGAGCTTCTTCGACAATTCGTGGGCGCTCTTTGCAGTCCGGATCCCTTCGGCCACGTGACCCAGTCCACTCAGAACGTCGTCCAGCGTACGGCCGCGCCCCATCTCGTAGCCCACCGTACGGTTTCGCGACAGGTCGCCCGTGCACGTCAGCACGAGATCGCCCAACCCAGCAAGCCCAGCCAATGTCAGCGCAGATCCGCCCCGAGCCATCGCCAGTTTCGCGATCTCGGCGAGACCCCGCGTGATGAGCGCCGCGCGGGTGTTGTGGCCAAGCCCAAATCCGTCCACCGCCCCGGCCGCGATGGCGACCACGTTCTTCAGCGCTCCTCCGCACTCGACGCCGGCGACGTCGGCGCTCGCATACGTGCGAAAGTACGGCGTGTGGAACCGTTTCATCACGGCCGCCCCCAGGTCTGCGTGGTGCGCAGCGATGACCACCGCGGTGGGAAGGTGCATGGCGAGCTCTCTCGCGAAACTGGGGCCAGAAAGGAATGCGAGTTGATCGCGCGCGTGTCGTGGAAGTTCTTGCGCGAGCACCTCCTCCATGAACATGAGAGAATCTGTCTCCATCCCCTTGGTGGCGCTCACGATGGGCACTCCCCGGACCACGTGCGGCGCGGCGGCCCGCGCGACTTCGCGCATGGCATGGCTAGGGACGACGAAGACGATCATCGTCGATTCATCGATCGCGGCTTCCAGATCGTCAGTGCAAGACAAGTTTTCCGGGAGCGCGATGCCCGGCAGATAACGCGCATTCTCGCTGCTTTCGTTGACCGCATCGCTCAATTCGCGCCGGCGTGACCACAGGGAGATGGGCCCTTCGCCCCGCTCGGCCAGGAGAGCGGCGAGCGCGGTGCCCCACGCCCCGGCGCCGAGCACGGCGACCTTGGAGGTCATGGTGCCAACGTAGCGCAGTTGATTGACGCGGGCTCGCGCTATGCTGGCCCTTCGCCGATGCCCTTTTCGAGCGTTCGTCGTGTTTTGATCGTCGTTCTGGCCGCGGTCGCCGCATTCGGTGCGTGCTCGCCGAACAGCGTATGCAGGCTCGCCGGCCCCATCAACGACGCTTCGAACCGAACGCTCCGGAGGAGCATCATGCAGTTCGGCCTCGACCAGTTCTGCACGCAGATGCTCCGGCGCAACGCGCCCCTCAAGAACATGCCAGATGCGCCCATCATCGGCCGTTTCTATCCTCAGCATTGCAGCCAAGACGTGCTCGACAATGGTGACCTCTTGGTGCACTTCGACGGTTTTGGATTCGCGTGGACTCCGCTCTCGAAGAAGGTTGGGTTCACGTCGACTGCGGCCATCCAGTACAATCAGGATTTCCGGTGTGCCGACGACAACTCGATCTATGCGTACTTCGATACGCGCGCCGTCTCGCCTCCGGCTTTCGAGCTCCGCGTGATCGAGCAACCAGTCGCGAACCTCATGCAAGGGTGGATCAAGCCATTCGCCGATAATTTCGGACGGCAAATGGTCGCGGGGAAACTGGCGCAGGGCTTCACCGTCATTCGCGGAGACGACGGGAGCACCGACTTCGACCTCGGCCACCTGCCGCTCGGAACGCGCCCCGCCCATCCGTTCAACTTTCACGGCTCGAATCGAATGGTATTGGAGAGCGATCGGACGAGCGTCTACGCCAACGAACGGGATTTCATCGGGCCCATCACGATGGAGGACGCGAATCGATCCATCTACTTGACGATGCAGCTCGATGGGCAACCCGCAGTGAACGTGGCCATCGTGTCGCTGAGCGAGGGGAATGCTTCGTTGCAGCTGTACGTCAACTACGGCCCCGCCGGTCCGCTCGCGTATCCGGCCCGGTTTGCCGACGTGGTGCAATATGGCGTGCAATACCAGCGTGCAGTCCCGGTGCCCGCAGGTATGTACTATGTCGTGATCGACAACACGACGCCGGCCGCACGTGCCCCCATCCTTCCGTTCGGCGTCGACGCAGCCGCAGTGGTCAGCTACGCGATCCAGATTGGTGATGCCCCTTGAAGCCCGACGAGTCTCCCGGCGTGAATCAACAGCGAAGGGTACCGGAGAGCGCGCATGCAGACGTCGCGCGAACGAACGGGGTCGCTGTGCCTGCCGGTGAGAAAGACGGACCCATGAATCGGCACGAGGTGCATCCGGCACGCGCGTCCTTTTCAGAGCTGCCGGCCGGAAGGCGTTCGCGTTTCCTGCGCCTCGTCTATTGGGCGATCTGGTTCGTCCTTCTGCCACTCGTCCTCGCCTGTCTCGTCGTCTGGGCGCTCACGCCACCGAGTGCCGCGGAGCTCGGCGGTGGCCTGGGTTGGGTGCAGTCCCTTGTGCGCGCTCAGCCCGTTCCGGTCGGCATCGTTCTGTTCACGCTCTTCGAGGTTGCGTTCTGGGCGGCCCGCCATCAATTGCCACTCGCAAGCCACGCCCACCCTCCGCTTCGCTCCGACCTGCCGCAGCACATGCGAGGACCGTTCGAGCGGGCTCGGGCGCTCATCGATGAAGCCGAGATGATTCTATCGCGGCACGAACGGGTGGTCGTCAGGGAGCTGACCGCAAGGGAACGCGAACGACTGCGCGAGGAGTTCGTGGCGCTGCGCGAGGCCATGGAACGTGTCCCTTTCGACGAAGAGGGGTTCATGGATGCTCTCGCTCGGGCCGATGGCGAGATTGACGTGCGCCTCGGACGGTGGCGCAAGAGCGAAGTTCGGGAATATGTCGAGGCGATCTTGATGGCCGTGGCCGTCGCCTTCACGTTGCGGACGTTCGTCATCGAGGCGTTCAAGATTCCGAGCGGGTCGATGATCCCCACTCTCATGGTGGGCGATCACATCTTCGTCAACAAGTTCAGCTATGGACCAGCGATCCCGTACACGCACTCGCGTGTGTGGACGAGCATGCCTCCCAAGCATGGCGACGTGATCGTGTTCGCATTTCCCGAGCACCCCGAGCAGGACTTCATCAAGCGCGTCATCGCCGTCGAGGGTGACAAGCTGGAGGCGCGCGGCGGACATCCGATCATCAATGGGTGGGAGGTGCCGAGCTGCCGGGTCGGCACGTGGACATACAACGATTACGACTCGCCGATCACGCGTCACGAGGGCGAGCTCTTCGTCGAGTATCTCGGCAACGAATCGTACCTGACGTTCTATGATCGGGCGTCGGGCGCATTTCCCGAGTTCCAAGGGCCCTACTTCGCGAAGGCCGGCGAGGTATGGGTCATGGGCGACAATCGCAACAATAGCCACGACTCGCGGATGTGGTTCGGCGGGCGCGGGGGCGGAGTGCCATTCGAGAACGTTCGCGGCCGCGCTCTCTTCGTGTGGCTCAGCGTGAGCGACAACGGAATGGATTGGTCGCGGGAGGGGGCACCGGTGATGGGTCGGCCGCGCTTGCCCATTGCCGCGAGCGGGCTGAGGCCCCAGCTCGAAGACTGCATGAAGAGGCGCCCGCCGGTGACGGCCCCTCCCGCGCCAACGGGGGCAAATCAATGAAAGTAGCGATCACCGTTGTTTGCCTGCTGCTTGGGGGGCTCGCCTGCGGAAGCGTCACGAACGCAGCGACGCGCGATCCGATGAAGTGTGAGCGCGACCCGAGCTGCGCGCGGGCGCGCGGCAGCTACAGTGACTGTACTCGGCAGTGTGTCGACGACGTCGAATGCGTCAAACGCTGTGAGCAGGTACAAAAGCAGAACGACAGCTTGGGGCGTTGAGCGGGCTGGGACGTTGCAGGGCCAGCCCGCGACGCTGCACCGAACCGCCGGAGGACACATCGCATGCGCCACGCCGATTGCTTACGCTCCGTCGCCGCCGTCGTTCTTGTTGCCGTGCTCGGCGCTTGTGGTAACGGGACGACGAGCACCACACCGATCGATGACGCCGGCGGGAGCGGGGCAACAATCGACGCAGGCGTTCAGCCCTCTTCTCAAACTTGTAGCGGTGATCCCAGCGCGTGCTTGTTCGGCACGGCCCAAGCCGATGGGTTCATTCTGAGGCCGACTCTGCTGAGGGCGAAGCTCTATCGCACATTCCCCCTCGGCGCCGCGACGGAGCTTGCTTCGCAGATCGTCGCCAAGGACAACACCTGGGCATTCAGCGGCCTCGACCCATGGGCGCATTACTATGTGCAGCTCGAGCCGGGATTCCCGAGAGGGGCACGGGTAGCCAGCGGGGCCGCGACACGCGTCGGACCGGTTTCCGTCCCAGGCAGCACTGGTGCGCCACTGGCCGTCACGGTGAGGCCGGTTCAGCTCGACGTGTTCGAGCAGAGCTCGGCCGGATCCGCGATGCAGGTCGTGGCGGCATCGGCGCACCTCGTCGAAGTGTCAGAAGGTATGGCGAGCGTGTCGATCTTGGTAGGAGCGACGGCGACGCCGATGCCATATGACAGCACCAATCGCGCGTACTACGTGCAATTTGCGCCGCCGTCTCCGGCACAAGCCACGTACGCCGTCACGACGTCACCGACGACCATTGCTGCGCAGGCGACGTGGAATCTCGTCGCCGATGTACCGACGTTCGTCGGCGCGATCGCATCCCCGCCAGCGGGCGCGGTCGTGCCTCTCGACACGAGCCTCACGGTGACTTGGCCGCCGCAGCCGCAGGCTGACTACGAGCGCGTTGACCTCTTCCTGCAGGGCCAGAGTGTCTACACGTCGCCGCAGGTCGAGGCCCAAGACAAGACGTCGGAGACGATACCCATGACCAACGTGGCAACGCCGGGCTCATACTTGCTCAGCGTCGCTTTCGGAAAAGCGAGTTGCCCGCCGACCGCGGATGGCTGCGTCATGGCAAATACCGTCGCAACCGAGCAAATCACGGTGAAGTAACGGCTACCACGAGAGCCGGAAGTGCACCGCCTTCGGCCGCGTGAGCGCCTCGATGCCCAGTGCGCCGAGGCTGACCCCGCGACCCGAGTCTTTCCAGCCGCTCCACGGCAACGCGGGGTCGAGGTAGTCGCAGCGGTTCATGAATACAGTCCCGTACTCGAGCGAGCGCGCGAAACGAGCAGCGCGCTCTCGATCACACGTCCAGACGCTGGCAGTCAGTCCCAGCCGCGAGTCGTTCATCATCGCAAGCGCCTCGTCATCCGACGCGACGGGCATCACTGGCAGGATCGGGCCGAAGGACTCTCGCTGGAAGAGATCCATCGACTGCTGGCAGTTCCCCAAAAGGGTCGCCTCGAAAAAACGTCCGGGTCCATCGGTGAGCGAGCGCTTGCCTCCGGTGATGATCTTCGCCCCTCGTGCGCGCGCGTCATCGACGAATGCTTCGAGCTCGGCCACGTGGTTTGGCTGCGCGATCGGACCGAGCGTCGTCGTCGCACTCTTGGGGTCGCCCAATACGTAGGCGCGCACGAGGGACTCGGCAGCCTCCAGAAAACGGCCGTAAAGGGAGTCGTGTACGTAGACACGCTCCACCGCGCAGCAACTCTGACCCGCGTTGTACATTGCGCCGTCCACGACGCTTTCGACCGTTCTCGCGAAGTCGCAATCCGGCGCCACGTACGCCGGATCGTTGCCGCCGAGCTCGAAGCACGTGTGCATGAAGCGCGCCGCCGCAGCGAGGCCGATTCGCTTCCCTCCGAAGATCGATCCCGTATAGACGACGTGGTCGACTCGCTCGTCGGCCACCATGCGTTCGCTCGTCGAATGGTCGCAGGAAAGTGCTTGAACGAGGTGCGGCGGCGCGCCTGAAGCGGCGAATGCCCGCGCGAAGTGATCTCCGCACAAG
>JALYHX010000161.1 GCA_030776305.1 Myxococcota bacterium | reverse complement strand
TCGGTGGGCCCGAGGGTTGCGCTCATCAGGAGAAATTGCGTCCGTTCCAAGACGAGCAATGGGATCTGCCATGCGACGCCACGCTCTCTGTCGGCGTAATAGTGGAACTCGTCGATGACGACGCAGTCTGCGACGGCGCGCGTGCCCTCGCGCAAGGCGATGTTGGACAGGATCTCCGCGGTACAGCAGAGAATGGGCGCGTCGCGGTTGACCGATGCGTCGCCGGTTAGCATGCCCACGCGGTCAGGCCCAAAGTCGCGACAAAGGGCGAAAAACTTCTCGCTGACGAGCGCCTTGACGGGCGCGGTGTAGAAGCTGCGCTTGTTCCCGCTGAGGGCAAGAAAGTGCAGCGCGAGTGCGACGAGGGACTTACCGCTTCCAGTCGGGGTCGCCAAAACGACGTTGCTCCCGGAGAAGAGCTCCAGGATGGCCTGCTCTTGGGCGGGATAGAGCTGCAGCCCCAGCTCGCGGACGTAGCCGAGGAAGAGGTCGAGCAGCTCGTCCGGCGGGGTACCGGACCGCGGCGGAACGTACTCGGCGAGCATCGCTTGCGAGGGTGGCGCGGCTTGGATCACGAGGCCGTACGGGGTCAGGCGGCGGATCGCGCCATCACCAACGGTGGAATGCCGGATGTCCCTCTTTGACCGCGACGAAAACGCCTCGGCAACTCGCGGTCACCTTGCCGCTGGCGTCGATCCGCGCCTCGACGGTCGCGCGGTCCCGACCTGATTCGACCACCTTTGCGCGGAGGGTGAGATCTTCGTCGAGAGGCGTCGGCTGCCGCAGCTTGACCGCAAACTCCGCCGTCACCGTGCAGGGCGGAACCGATGCCCCTGCCTTCTGCATCAGATGCCACGCCGCCGTCCAGTTCGAATGGCAATCGAGGAGCGCACCGCAGATTCCCCCGTTGAGGACGCCCGGGAAAGCGAGGTGGTATGGTTGCGGTCTCCAAGTGCAGATGCAGGCATGATCCGTTTCGGCAAAGCTGCGGATGCGCAATCCTTGCTCGTTTCGTGGACCGCAGCCGAAACACGCTCCCTCGGGGGAGTAGATCTCCTGCAGGCTTTTCGATTCCATCGTCGCTCGTTCACTTCGATGCGTTCTTGGCTGGCGATGCCGTCGGCGCCTCCTTCGGAGGGTTTTTGGTGCGCCATGCATCCAGCTGCTTCGTGCGACGGGCCTTCTGCTTTCGACGCAGCCGTGGGTTTTGCGGGGTGGTCATGGTCGGGCACTCTAGCAGCGAACGATGAAGCCGCTCGCTGGTTCGAGAACGACACGAATTTCGGGGTCGCGGCGACGCGCGAGCCAGTCGCTTACGTGCCGGGGGCGGTGGGAGGCAAGAGCGACGGGGGCTGCCTTCCCGCGGCTTCGAGTTGACTGAGCCAAGACTCGATTTTTCCCAGCGCGGACCCGAGCCACTCCAGTTGGACGAGCCGCGCGAGCAGATGAGCGGTGTGGTCGCCGGTCCTTGCGTGGGCCTCCGCCGCGCGAATCCCACCGCCTTCCAGCGACCCGATGACGAATGCCGCGTGCGCTGCGTCGAGCTCCGCGGACGCGTCGATCCATCGGCCTTGCTTTTGTGCGAGCCACGCGCGCGTCAGGTGACGATGCTGTCTGGGCTCGGCCTCGTCCAGCACGACTGCGCTACAAGCCGACACGAGCGACTCGGCACGCGCGTCATCGCGCGCAAGCGCTACCTGGGCAAGCAGCAAGCGCGACTCGAGCTGGCCCCAGGGGTCCTGGAGCCGCTCGAAGATCCGGAACGCCACACGCGCGTGCGCGTCGGCGGCATCGTAGTCGTCCGTGTCCAGGGCGACCATCGCCAGCAGGCGCTCGCAACCCGCTTCACCACGCGGGTTCTGCAGTTCGCGGAAGCTCGCGCGTGCTGCAAGCGCCCGCGTGCGCGCGCCTGCGAAGTCCGACGCGCGATGGTCGGAATGGCCGAGCGCCACGTCGCACTGAGCGATCCCTAGACGATAGCCGATGGCGTCGAATCCGGCTCGCGCCTGCGTGAGCAACTCACGCCCTCGGCGGAAGGCGCCGACCGCACCTTCGATGAGCGCAAGCAATACCAGGCATTGTGCCCGCCCCAGCGAATCTGCAGCCTCGGTGCATCGCTCCAGGGCTCTCCTGAGGGTGGCGCGCGCGCGCGTGTGACCCCCTAGAAGAAAGTCGATTTCACCCAACACGACCTCCGCCTGAGCACGCCCCGCCGTGTCGCCGATTCGCTCGTAGCGTTCCAGTGCCTGGACGACCAACGCTCGGCCCTGAGCGGGGAGCGCGAGGTCGCTGGCGATGTGTCCCAGCAGGCGCAGAGCTCCGGCCTCGTTGGCAACGTCGCCTGCGTGCGCAAACGCGCGGCGTGCGTTCTCCGCCTGCGTCCGCGCCTCGTCGAGCCTGCCGATGTATCGCAGCGCTTCCGCCCGCCACAAGCCCCCCTCTGCGGCGTTCGCCCCATGCAGTCGGCCCTGCAGCATCTCGAGGTCGCGAAGAGTGGCCGCAGTGTCCCGGCCGCGCCGCCATGACCCGCGAATAAAATCGAACAAGAGCTTGGCGGCGGTGTCGTCGTCGCCCGCTTTCAGCAAGTTCGAGACGCGATGCTTCATCGTGCGCCGCGAACCGACGGCGGGGTGCTTGCCGAGGGCGTGCGCCGCCAAACGATAGATGGCCGGCGCATCGTTTCGCTCGTTGAGACGCTCGAGCAAATGCTCTTGCAGCAGCGCATGAGGCCATCGGAATTGATCGTTGCCGACCGCGAGCAGAATCTGGGCGCGCGTCAACGCAACCAATGCATCGCGCGCGACCATCCCGAGAGACGCGCAGAGCACCCGAAGCACCTCCCCGCGGACGTCGTCGCCGAGGGCCGCGGCCGCGTACGCGCTCAGGCGAAGTTCGGTCGGGATCGCGCGCACCCGCTCGTCCCACAGCTCGGCGGTGGTGATGGCCCGCCCGTGGAGCGCGCCCTCGGGAACACGGTAGCGCCCACCCTCGAGGGTCAGGTAGCCGCCGCCGGCCCACGCGTAGAGTAACTGCAATGCGAAAAGGGGGTTTCCACGGCTCTGCTCGACCGCTCGCTTGACGGCGGAATCGTCGAGCGGCAGCGCCGTGGTGAGAAGGTCCTCGGTGTCCTCCTTGGCCAAAGGCTTGAGCTCGACCACTTTGCCGTTCCACGCCGCGCGCATCGCCTCCATGCGAAGGGCGGCGTCGAGATCCGTAGCGAGCGTTTCACTGCGCGCAGTCGCGATGACGAGTAGCGGCAGCTCCGCCGCGTCGCGACGGAGACGCGAAAGTACTTCGAACGTGTTCGGCGATGCGAAGTGCAAGTCGTCCAGCCACATCAGCACCGGGCGATCCTGTGAAAGGCGTTGCAACACCCTTTTGATGACCACGAAGCGCAGTTCGGGCCTATCGAGGACGAAACGCTTTCCGCTCGGCCCCATCGGCGCCACGACCCCGGGAGGGCTCGGCCGAAGCCACTCTGCCGTCGCCGCGACCCACGTCACCGCCTCGTCGTCGCCCTTGTCCACCTCCCAGCGCATCATCAGCGCTTCTTCGACGGCGACGCGATCGGCGCCCTCGAGGCCGAAGTGGGCGTTGATGGCACCAGTGATGCCGTCGAGGGGCGTTGGCATGCGCCCATATCTTGCGCGGAGGGGCAGCATGATGCCGTGCTCGTGCACCTCAGCGCACAGCCATTCTGCAATTCGGCTCTTGCCCACTCCGGCTTCGCCAATGATGGCGATGAGCTCCTGCCGAGGTTCGTGAGCAGCGATCTGTTCGACCGTACGCCAGAGCTCGCGTCGTTGCTCATGTCGTGCCACAAGCATCGGTGCGCGCAAGCTCAAGATCCCGGGGGCGAGCGACCGTGCATACGCAGCGGGAGCCGCGCGCGAACTCGGTCCGGCTTGCACTATCTCTTCGAGAGTCGACGCGTTCGACGGCTTGATGGCGCACCACGCACGGCGCGCGTCGGCCGCGAACTCAAACCTGTGCCAGGGCTTCTTCTCGAGCAACTTGAGCACGAAGTTGCCCGCCTGCGGCGTCACGTCGTCTGGGAGCGTGGGTTGGGGGACGGGAGTTCGCTTGTGGGCGCGAAGGACATCCTGCGCGTTTCCCTCGAAGACCTCGTGACCCGTGAGCAGGCGGTACATCACACAGCCGAGCGCATACAGGTCCGTCGCCGGACCGACCAAGGAGGCTTGCCGGCGAATTTGCTCGGGTGCGACCCATCCGACCGTCCCTGCGCCCGAGTGGACGGCGACCTCGGGAGCGCTGGCACCGTCGAGTCGCGAATCGTGGCGGTATTCGCGAAGCCAAGCCAACCCAAGGTCCAGAACGTAGGCACGCGGACCTCGGCCGCCGGAGGCGAGATCAAGCATGATGTTGGACGGCTTGAGATCGCCATGGATCACCCCTCGCGCGTGGGCGTGGCCCAGCCCCGCGAGTACCTGATCGACCATCGACCAGATCACGCTCCAGGGGAGCTGGGTGGTATGCATCCACTCGTGCACGCTGCGCCCCGGAAGCACGTCCATGACGAAGAACGGGCTGCCATCACCGAGCTGGCCGAAGTCGCGCGCACGGACGATTGCCGGATGGGCCAACAAAGAGACTGCGCGCGCCTCCTGGTGAAACCACCAGCTCTCCTCGGGCCGACTTTCCCCCTTTTCGGGTGAGCGCAAGCGCTTGAGCGCGACCCGATCGCCGGTTACGACGTCGCGGCACAAATAGACGACTCCCATCCCGCCGCGCCCCAGCTCGCGCACCACTTCGTAGCGTTGCACGAGTATGGTGCCCACCTCGCTTGCAGGCGTGCTCGACGAACCATTCTGTCCTGCCGTAGTCATGGGCCCGAACAGATACTCAGCATAGTCCGCAGGCTCGAGCGAAGCGAGGGAACGGACTATTCCCTGACGACCCCGCGGCTCGATCGAAGCGTGGGGAAACGGGCGCCCCAGCAGGCGAAACGCCGGCGTGAGGCCAGCTACTTGCGCTTCGTGGGTACCGTACGAAACACGACGTCCCAAAGCGGTGACGACACGCCGAAGCCGCCGTCGTGATCGGCGTGATGGTGCGTCAGATGATGGCGGCGAAGAAGCTTTCCCCAGCGAGTCGTCGGCACGAAATGGTGCACGTAATAATGGGTGCCGTCGTAGAAGAGGTACCCGACGACGAACCCCGCGAAGAACGGCTCGCCGAACGTTCGGCCCATCGTGAGGGTGAAGAGCGCGTAGAAGATCACGGCGAGTGGGGCGCTCGTCGGTAACGGCATCACCAGGCGGTCCTTGTCATTCGGAAAGTCGTGATGCACGCCGTGGAGCAGGAAGTGAATGCGCGCACCCCACGACGTATCGTTCGTCCAGTGGAAGACATAGCGGTGCAACACATACTCGGCGATCGTCCAGGCGAACGTCCCCGAGAGACACAATCCAGCGATCGCGATCAACGCGAGATCGTGCCGCAACGCGCTACGGAGCACGAAAAGCAGGGCCACCGGGACCCAGACGACGAACGGCGTCGCCGGATGAATCCTCGAGAACCGCTCGAACAAATCGCTCTCGAACATGCGGCACGTCTCCGCCCGAGAGCGTGCCGGGGCGTTGGGGATCAGCGACTCGAGAGTCCGATTTGCCATGCGAGAGCCCGAAAGTGATGCGAGGAGCGGTCCT
>JALYHX010000160.1 GCA_030776305.1 Myxococcota bacterium | reverse complement strand
CCGGGGGACAACACGAAGATGACCATCGAGATGATTACGCCCGTGGCGCTCGAGGAGCAACAGCGCTTCGCCATCCGCGAAGGCGGCCGCACCGTCGGCGCAGGCATCGTCACCAAGATCCTGGCGTGATGCATGTCGGAGAGGGTGGCGATATCGCTCGCCTGCACGGAGTGTGAATCACGGAACTATCGAACGACCCGCAAAGCAAGTCATCACGTCCAGCTCGAGCTGAAGAAGTTTTGCCCGAGTTGCAAGCGCCACACGGTCCACAAGGAGACGAAGTAACGCGGTGAAATAGGGGTTTAGCTCAGTTGGTAGAGCAGCGGATTCCAAATCCGCAGGTCGTGGGTTCGAGCCCCTCAGCCCCTGCCAGGTCGGTCGTTCGGGGGCTACCCGAATCGCGACGCCGGTCGAACGCTTCGAGAACATGAACATGGCCATCCAGGAAGACGTCAAAGGAAAGAGCGCCACGGAGGACGCTCCGGAAAACTCCGGAGAGGATCCGCTCGTCGTTGCGCCTTCCGAGGAACTCAGCCGGGACCCCAACGAGACGTCCAAAGCGGACGAGGCCGAGCGCGGTCAAAACCCCGACGCGAATTACGACGTCGCTCTAGTCGGCGCGGCGTCACCCACCCAGTTGGGACCCCGTCGTTTCGTTTACGCCGCCTACTTCGCGGGGGCGATTGGGATCGCCTTCCTCATGTCGAAGCTCCTCAACTTCGCGTGGCTGAGGTTGCAGAGCTGGAAGCCGGTCGTGGGCGAGCCTCGCGATGAAGTCGTGATGCCGCTCTCCGCGATCATCGGCGCTACCGTCGCGCTCTACCTCTGGCACCGAACACGTGCGCGTGAGCTGGCGGAAGAGGTGGCCGCCGAGATGTCGAAAGTCACCTGGCCTACGCGCACCGAAGTGACCAACGGCACGTTCGTCGTGATCGTGACGACCGTCATCTCCACAGTCTTCTTCGCGTTGATGGATAAGTTCTGGGGGTTCGTCACCAATCTCGTGTACGGGGGTAGCTGACACGCCATGGCCAAGAAGTGGTTCGTCATCCAGACCTACTCGGGCTACGAGAGCAAGGTCAAAGAAGCGATGCTCCAGCGGATAAAGGAGCACCACCTCGAGGAGCGTTTTGGGGAGGTGCTCATTCCGACCGAGACCGTGACCGAACAGCGCGCCGGCGGAAAGAGCAGAACCAAGCAAAAAACGAGCTTCCCCGGGTACATCTTCGTCGAAATGGAGATGAGCGAGGAGGTCTGGCATCTCGTCAAGGACACGCCGAAAGTCACGGGATTCATCGGCAACCAGCGGCCGCAAGAGGTCACACCGCCGCAAATCGACGACCTACGCAAGAGCATCGTCGAAGGCGCCGTGAAGCCAAAGCCGCGCATCAGCTTCGAGGCTGGCGACGAGATTCGCGTGATCGACGGAGCATTTGCGAACTTCTCGGGCACGGTCGAGGAGGTCAAGCCCGACAAGCAGAAGCTTCGGGTGAAGGTCTCGATCTTCGGTCGTGCGACGCCGGTCGAGCTCGATTTCAGTCAAGTGGAGAAGAGGGTCTAGCGGATGGCTAAGAAGGTCACAGGCATCGTCAAGCTCCAGCTGGCCGCGGGCAAAGCAAGTCCCGCCCCGCCGGTCGGTCCGGCGCTCGGTCCCCATGGGATCAACATCATGGCGTTCTGCAAGGACTTCAACGCGAGGACGCAGGGGAGCGACATGATCATCCCCGTCGTCCTCACCGTCTACGCGGATCGGTCTTTCAGCATGGTGCTGAAGACCCCGCCGACGAGCGTCCTCTTGAAGAAGGCAGCGGGACTGCCGACCGGAAAAAAGCCCGGCTCCGGCTCGAAGGAGCCGAACAAGGTGAAGATCGGCAAGGTGACGATGCAGCAGGTGCGGGAGCTGGCGACACAGAAGATGTCCGACATGAATTGCACCGAGCTCGAGGCCGCGATGCGGACGGTCATTGGAACCGCGCGGTCGATGGGGATCGACGTCGAGGAGTAGGCGAGGAGACCATGCCGAAAGTTGCCAAGAAACGCGCCGCGATCACCAAGATGGTCGACCTCGGCAGCAAGTACAGCGTCGAAGACGCGGTCGGCCTCGTCAAGAAGGCCAAATACGCCACGTTCGACGAGACCGTCGACCTGGCCGTGCGTCTCGGCGTCAATCCCAAGCACGCCGATCAGATGGTTCGTGGCGCGCTCGTTCTGCCGCACGGCACGGGCACGACCGTACGCGTGCTCGTCTTCGCCAAAGGCGAAAAGGAGCGCGAAGCTCGTGACGCCGGTGCCGATTTTGCCGGAAGCGACGACCTGGTCGCGAAGGTCTCCGAGGGCTTCCTGGACTTCGATCGCGTGATCGCGACGCCCGACATGATGGGTACCGTCGGCAAGCTCGGTCGCGTCCTGGGCCCTCGCGGTCTTATGCCCAATCCCAAGGTGGGGACGGTAACATTCGACGTGGGCGCGGCCGTCAGGGATGCCAAGGGCGGCAAGATCGAGTATCGCGTCGAGAAGGCGGGGATCGTGCACGCACGCATCGGTAAGGTCTCGTTCAGCGAGCAGGCTCTCGCCGACAACGCGAAGGCGCTCATCGGGGCACTCGTCCGACAAAAGCCATCGACCGCCAAAGGCGCTTATCTGCGGAGCATCACCGTCAGCTCCACGATGGGCCCGGGCATCAAGATCGACCCGGCTCACTTCGTGAGCCAGACCGAAGAGGGATGAGTGGCGCAACCGCCGACCGTGCCGAACGAAGACTTGGAGACTGACCCATGCATCGCGACGTGAAGGGAACCCAGATCAGCGAGATCAAGGCCCGTTTCGACAAGATGACGGCCGCCGTATTTCTCGATTTCAAGGGAATGACGGTCGAGCATGTCACGAAGCTCCGGGCCGAGTTTCGCAAGGCCGGCATCGAGTACAAGGTCGTCAAGAACACCCTCGTGCGGCATGCACTCAAGGACGCTCCGTACAGGGAAAAGCTGAGCGATGCGCTGGCGGGCATGACCGGCATTGCCTGGAGCTACGAGGATCCGAGCGCCGCTGCGAAAGTCGTAAAGGCATTCCGAAAGGACCCGGCCGGCGAGAAGCTCCAGATCAAGGCGGGCCTCATCGAGGGCTCGATCCTCAACGCAAAAGCAGTCGAGGAGCAGCTCGCGACGATGCCCGGCAAGAACGAGCTTCGCGCGACCCTGCTTGCTACGATGCAGGCGCCGCTGCAGAACTTCGTCGCCCTGCTCGCCGCCCCAGCGCAGAACTTCGTTTATCTACTTTCGGCGAAGGAGCGCGAAGGCCAAGACAATTGATTTTTCAAACGGTTCTATCGTCACGAGGATCACGGAGAATTTCAAATGGCAGATATCACGCATGAGCAGGTCGTCACCTATCTTTCGAACCTGCCGGTCATCCAGCTCGCGGACTTGATCAAGACGCTCGAAGACAAATGGGGCGTCAAGGCGGCGCCGGCCGCCGTTGCCGTGGCTGCGGGCGCGGCCCCCGCGGCTGCTGCCGCTCCAGTCGAGGAGAAGACCGAGTTCAACGTCGAACTGAAGGAGGCAGGCAGCAACAAGATCGCGGTCATCAAGGTCGTGCGCGAGATCACCGGTCTGGGCCTCAAGGAAGCCAAGGACCTGGTCGAGGGCGCGCCGAAGACGCTCAAAGAGGCGATCTCGAAGGCCGAAGCCGAGGACATGAAAAAGAAGCTCGAAGACGCAGGCGCAAAGGTCGAGCTCAAGTAAGTGACGAGCAATCGTCGCGCTGACCGCGGCTGCTCTGCGAAGGGGAGCGG
>JALYHX010000159.1 GCA_030776305.1 Myxococcota bacterium | reverse complement strand
GGCCGAGTCCCGTTCAGCAGGTGTTACTCTGCCACGGCCGCCGCCGCGGCGTGCGGAGCTCTCACGGAGGACTCCGCCATTCCGCTTCCCCCGCCCAGAACCTCGGGGTACGCGTGGCCGCCGTGCTCGTGCAGATCGAGACCCTCGAGTTCGCCTTCTCTCGAAACGCGAAGGGTGCCGGCCATTTTGAGCGCGTAAAACATGACCATCGAGATACCGAACGTCGCAGCGGTGATGGCTGCGCTACCGATGAGCTGCGCGACGAGGAGCTGCGTGCCGCCTCCGTAAAACAACCCTGTGACCGGTGCGGAGTCATCCGCACCCGTGGGTCCGGAGGCGCCGTATTTGCCACAGGCCAGGAGCCCGAGGCTCAACGTTCCCCAGACTCCGCAAGCACCGTGGACAGGCCACGCGCCCACGGGGTCGTCGATGCGTAGCCATTCCATCAGGTCGACGCCGTAGACGCATACGACGCCCGCAACGGCCCCGAGGATGATGGCGCCGGTAGGCGATACCCAGTAGCAAGCTCGGTGTAACGGAGGACAAGGCAAGCGATCCGCTGCCCGCGATTCTGCTGTGTGCTCGGGTGCGAGCTCTCTGCCCTCGAGGGTAGACCTGCGCGTTGTGGCGCTGTCGAGCGGCGCGATACCCTTTCGATGATGCGGCTCGAGTCTTCTCCTCTTTTCGCTTTGGTCGGGTTCGCGACCATCGCAGCGTGCAGCTCCAGCCACGTCACCGACACGACGTCGGTCACGTCGTCTGGTTCCTCGAGCGGCGACGGCGCGTCGGGCAGCAGCGGCGCGGCCGGAGGATCGTCGTCGTCCGGAGGGTCGTCGTCCGGAGGGTCGTCGTCCTCCGGCGCAATGGCGACGCCTCCGACGAACGCCCAAGGAGGACCGCCCGCTGGCAACCCGGGCGCCAACGCGCCCGTCCCAGCGCAGGGGCAAGCCGAGGACGTATCGAATCCCACCACCGTCATCGGGGCAGGCAGCGCCGCGAGCTGCACCGGCGACGCCGTGGTCGCCGCGGTCGCGAAGGGCGGAGTCATCACGTTCAATTGCGGCCCTGCCCCAGTCACGATCCTGCTGACCTCGACGGCCAAGGTCTTCAACGACACCGCACCGAAGCTGGTCATCGATGGTGGCAACAAGGTGACGCTGAGTGGTGGCGGGAAGATCCGGATCCTCTACATGAGCACTTGCGACGCGGCCCAGGTCTATCCATCGGGGCCGGGCGACTGCAATACCAACGCGGGGATTCAGCTCGTCGTGCAGAACATCACGCTCGTCGACGGCAACTCGAAGAACATCCCCGACGGCAACAACAACGCGGGCGGCGGCGGCGCGATCTATGCGCAGGGCGGGAGGCTCAAGGTCGTCAATGCGCGCTTCTTCAACAATGTCTGTGCCGACCTGGGATCCGACCTTGGGGGCGGCGCAATCCGAAAGCTCGACTATCTCGTGGCGCCCGGCCTCGGCCCGAGCCGTCCTGTCTGGGTCGTGAACAGCACGTTCGGCGGTGGTCCTGCCTACGGCAACTCGTGCGCGAACGGTGGTGCGCTCAGCAGCATTGGCGTCTCGTGGAACATCATCAACGCGCTCTTCTCCAACAACGCCGCGGTCGGCCATGGCGCGAGCAGCGGGCAGGGCGGCAACGGGGGCGCAATCTACAACGATGGCAACGAGATCGTGCTCAACGTCACCGGCAGCCTGATCGAGAACAACACGGCGAACGAGGGCGGCAGCGCGGTCTTCTTCGTCAGCAACGACAAGACGGGATCGATCACCATCAAGGACTCGACGACGAAGAACAACCCGCGCGGCACCTTCGAGACACCGAATCTCCCCGGCTTCTACGTCATCGCCAAGCAGCCCGCTCAGATCGTCAACTCGCAAATTTTGCGCTGAACGCGGTCGCGTTGAGCTTCTCGCGTCCATCGACGGCCCCGACCCCGTGCCCGGTTGTGGACTCACTGTCGATGGTCGTCGTGGTGATCCTCGTGATGGTCCCCGTGATGGTCTTCATGGTGATCGCCCTGGTGCTCTTCGTGGTGTTCCTCACGCGGCCGATCTTCGTGGCGCTCTTGCCGCGGTGGCTCGACGTAAACGTCGCGACCGCGCTCGACGCAGCCGATACCGATGCCACCGAGGGACGACGCGAGGACTGCCAGCAATGCATGGCGCTTCATGGTGGCGAGGGTAGCGCGACGCTAGGGCAAATGGCCAATGGGGATCGCGATCAAGCGGCGACGCGGGCCGCCGACCGACGATCGCGATCGTTGTCACCTCAGAGCATGCAACGGTTGGAAAAGAGGAGGCTCGCCACATCCACGCGAACGATGAGCGCGATCTCCTTCACCTTCACACTTCTTCACGGTTGCGACGAATGTACCTGTGTCACCGGCTTGGGTAGACTCGAGAGCTTCTCGTTCAGCCAACCCTCACGCGCGAACAGCATCGCCGAGAGGCCTGATCCGTCGTCCGCGACACCGATCGACAAGACCTTTCCGCCGACCACGAATGCGTATCGCCTGTCGCGCGCGTGTTCGTAGTAGCGGCCTGCGACGTTGAAGAGCGCGTTATCGACTGGTTCGAGCACCACGTCGGTCAATGCCTCGTTCTCCCGGAAGGTTCCGGCTCCTCGCACGTCGTCCAGCGAGGTCACCGCGGGGATGATGCCCCAAATCTTCCCTTTGGCAGCCAGGAACTTGAGGAGCGGCTCGGCGCTCTTTGCACGCAGCGCAAGACGACCTTCGACGTGGGCCGGTGGAAAGCCACGGGCGGTCACCTGGGGTGCTTGGACCTTCGCCCACCACCCCTGCGTGTGCTGATCGCCGACCTGCATGTCGACCTCGGCGACGTCGAGCGCCGCAGCGGTCAGCGACGATACTTTGTGATCGAGGTCGACGTGAATGTGGCACGACGCCTCGCCCTGGCCTTGGATGAGCATGTCTGCCGCCGAGAAGCGGACGCCCCGGAAGCTCGCCATGAACAATCCCGTCATCACGTGGTGGTGATCGACGTCGAGTGCGAGCGAGCCAGACCCTTCTCCCGCCTGCGACTCGAACGATGCCGGCTTCTCGCTCAGAGCGCCGAGGTCATGGAAGTCGTTCGTATAGATCTTGGGGAACCGAATGTGCGCGTGATCGATGTCCGTCATCCGTCCGAGCTGATTGGAATCCAGAACGACGTCGTGGTCTTGGTCGCGGAGCTGCAATTTGAACGTATTTCGACCGCTCCCCAAGGAAACATGCATCGCAGAAGACTTCGACCTTAGACGAGGCAATACCTGGTCGTCGGAAGGCAACCGCTTGCCCTCTTTCGGATCCGCTGTTCCGAATCGTGCGTCGAACGTCCAATCGGTCTCGGCGGCGAACCCCAGGCGGCGAATCCCCAGCTTCTTCGTCGAGAACGTCGCATAGGTGGGCGCAGCGATTCGGCCGTTCGACAATAGGATCCTTGCTTCGAATGGCCCCGCGCCGCCTTCGATGCGCGTCCCTGAGGCATAAGCCGCGACGTGTGAGAGCGTTTGTACGTCGCCCTTCAGGAATGCATCGGCAGTCACGAGCTCGAGAAAGCTTTCGTCGGCATGCTCCATCGGGTTTAGCTCAGGAATCTTGGCAGTGACGTGGCCGACGACAGAAGTGGCGATGACCTGCTTGTCGCCAAACCGAAGCTCACCCGGACCGAGCTCCTTCACGGACGCGTCGACACGCATGCGAAGCGGTCCACTGAGAAAGCCGCCTCGCACCGTCGCAGGCCCCACGTAGTGATATTCCATAAGCCAGAGCTCGGACACGTGCGCATCGAGGCCCTCGAGCTCAACGGTAAAGTCCGTGCTCGGCTGGTTCGGAGCGGTGGCTTTCTTCTCGACGAGGTCCGTCTGCCCGGGCAAATCAGGGAGTGGCGGATAGGCGGCGAGGCGCTCTTCGATCCCTCGCGGATCGTTCACTTTCACTCTCAGAAAAAGGTGAATGTCGTCGCCAGAAAGATGCGTGATTTTCAAATGTTTCTTGAACAGGCCGAAGAGATTCACATGCAACAGCAAATTCTTCGCTTGAAGCCTGAACTGAGTTTCGCCGTTCGACAGCACCGTTGCGCCGCGGACGTGAATGTGTCCCGGCCAAAGAGTCCAAGACGGATGATCGAGGTGAACGACCAGATGATCCGAGCGCAACGCTCGTTCGAATAGGCCGGTCCACAAGAACACCGTTCCGAACACCGGATAGACCAGAAGGACCAAGACGGCCGCAACGGTCCAGCCCCGTCGTCGACGCCACCACGATCGTTTGGGGCCGGCCGCTACGAAGGAAGCATCGCGAATGCGCGGCCCGACTTCCGGCGAATGCTCCGTCGAGTGCCGACGAAAGTGCGGCACGTGATCGGCGATCCACGCGCGAACCGACCAGGGACGATCGCTGGACGCAGATGGCGAATGTGGGGACATGCCACGAGGGATGCACAACTTGCGCCCGCCTTGTTCGACCGCGCGGTCGCAGCAGGGCGGCTGCGCCCTGCGTTTTACGGTGGGCCGTCGGGCGTTGCGGTCGAGTTCGCCTCTGGGGAGTTTCGACACGACACGACCCGACCAGGCGTGGCGTCTTTGCCGCCACCATCAACGATTGATGTCGTCGGGTTCTGGCGGTTCGCGGTGGGACCTCTCGAGCGGTGCGGTACGCGCTCCGCCGTGCGCTAGTCGCACGTGCCGGAGCACGGAACGAATGGTCCAGTGCTGCTCTGCAGCATGATCGATGATCCGGCAAGGCCCTGCGACGAGGCTGTGATCGTGATCGCACCAGAGGCACTGGCCTGAACCAGGGCAAAGCACTCGCCGCTTCGGGTAGGACTGCCCGTCTCGTCGCCACCAAAAGCCTTTCGCTGGTTTCCCCGGAATGACTCCGCGGCGAGGCTCGCGCTATCCACGGCTACAATCGTGCCCGGACCTGTCGCGGCAAACGTCACGAGATTCGTCGCGCCAATGATTGGAGCCCCGTTCGAATCGGCAACGGTCGCTTTGACGTACGACACGTCGTTCCAGTCGGTAGTCAAACTCGCGTGATCGACCGTCAAGACCACTTTTGCCGCCGGACCCGAGGCGACCATTTGCTCATCAAACACCTGAGGATCGTTCGAGCAAACAGCCTTCAACGCTCCGGACGCACCCGTCCACACCGCGGGTGAGATCTTGTCGGCAGGCATCGTCTTCGAGCCCAGGGAGGCGCCCTTTGCAAAGAGTTCAACCGAAACGCAATTGCTGTACACCGTCGCATTGCCGCCGCCGGTCGTGATGTGCACGACGGGCTTGGTGCTCCACCACTGCGCGTGCTGCAAACCAACCGCGTACGGCGTTCCCACCCGATCGAGCAGACCGCGGATCTTCGCGACGTCAGGATACGGGGTGATCGACTCGCCCAAATAATCGACGCCTGTCCACAAGAAATAGCCAGAGAACGACGGGTTGTCGCGAACGAAGACCCAGTCGGCCGCCGTTTTCGTCGACTCGGTTTCGACGATGGGGATCATCGGCGTCGTCTTCTGCGCATCGAGCAGTTCCTGAGGGCGATAGTTGTCGCCGTAGACATCGAGAACACCAAGCATCGCCGCTCGCGTGTTCTGTTCCGATGGGCCGGGCCGAAATAGCCCCATGGTGACCATGCGGGTGGGGTCGATCGTGTGGCACGTCTTGACCAAGCTGGCCGCCGTCGTGGCGAGACTTGGCAGGGTGTCCCGGATCTCGTTTCCAATGCTGTAGAGCGCGATGCTCGGATGGTTTCGATCGCGTTTGAGCGTGTCGGTGAGGTCCACGGTGGACCACATGCCGAATTGCGTACCGTAGTCGAAGGGCTGTTTTGTCCCATTCCATGCATCGAAGAACTCGGACAGGACGAGCAATCCCATCCGGTCGTAGAGATCGAGCACCTCGGGAGCGATTGGGTTGTGGCTCGTGCGAATTGCGTTGACGCCGAGGGCTTTGAGGCGCGCAGCCCGCCGTTGCCATGCCCGAAGTGGAACGGCCGTACCCAGGCCGCTGGCATCGTGATGCATGGCGGCGCCCTTGATCTTGAGATTCACTCCATTGAGCAAGAACCCCTTCGCGCCGTCAAACGCGATGGTGCGGATCCCGAACGGTGTGACGTCGTCATCGACTGTAGCGCCGCCGACTTGCACGTTCGTGACGAGGCGATAGAGGCTGGGAGAATCGATGCCCCAGAGGGCAGGATTGGTCACCGGAACGTCCACGCCGAAATCTGCCGACGCTCCCGGTGCGATGCTCTGAGCGCTCGAAGAGATGGGCGGAAGTTTCGCTCCGCTGGGATCGCTGATCGCGGCTTGAACCACTACACTCTTCGCTGCGCTGCCTTGATTGACGACGCTCGTCTTGACGTGAACGGTAGCAGTGCCGGGTCCCACGACCGGGGTCGTCACGAACGTCGCCCACTGGTCGACATGAACCGGATCACTCGCGATGAGACGAACGTGGCGATAAATGCCGGCGCCCGCGTACCATCGCGATGCGGGCTGCTTCGAGTTGTCGACACGAACGGAGATGACGTTGGGCATGCCTCCGAGCATGACGTGGGTCGTGATCTCGTAGCGGAAACTTACGTAGCCATAAGGACGGTTGCCGAGGTGAAAACCATTGATGTAAACGTCGCTGTTCGCCATGACACCATCGAATTCCACTAAAATACGTTGAGCCTGCGTGGTCGCTGGCATCGACGGAAGGACGAAGTGTTTTCGGTACCAGCCCACCCCCGTGGTCGCGAAGCCGCCGCCTGCGGCGCTCGTGTTGCTTGCGACGAACATTGATTCGATGCTCCAGTCGTGTGGCACGCTCAATGCGCGCCACGCTACGTCGGCGAAACCCGGCTGGTCCGCGCCGACCGCATCGCCTTGAAAGAAGAGCCAGCCGTCGTCGAAAGGCACAATAGTCCGGACGCGACTCGGATCTGCAGGGGGGTTGCCGCCATCGAAACCGCGCCCAACCACCCCGCTGTCGATTGCCGGCCCAGGGCCGCCGAACCCATCATCCGCCGGCGGCGCATTCGCATCGGCCAACGGGATTTCGCCGCCGTCTACACTGCTACCCTGACTGCCGCCCGAGCTGCTGGTCCCTGGCGTTCCGGAAGCATCAGGCTCTGCGCTGCTCGACACAGTCCCGCTGTTTCCACACGCAAGCCACGCAATAGCAAACAGGGCAGCGGCGAGCGCCCGAGAATTTCCGATGGCGGACGAGTCCATACGCACTTCCTTTCTATGGCCGTGGTCGGCCGCTTGCCAGTCGTGTCAGGGTCTCGGCTCGGAACCTCGGAACAAAGAAGCACGAAGTGGTCTCAGAAGCTGCTGCTATCGAGTGGCGATCGCCGCTCTGACCGAATGCGCCGGGGGGGGTTGTCCTTCTTTTTTGAGAGGGCGGACGTTCCGTGTTGCTTCTTGCAGGGCGTTCTCGACGCACTCCGAGGTCGTTTTGCGAATATGGATGCCCTTCGGTGACACGCAAATTGAGTAGGGTTTGGATCCCCTAAAACTTGGCCGGAACAACCAGGCTGGTCATTTTTGCTGCTCAAGACGGCTTTTTTATCCTCACGATGGGTGCCTTCGGGTAGCGCGCAATGGTGGCTCCTGCGCGAGAGCGGACACGGCGCGAAGCGACACGGAAGAGCTCCCGTCCGATGAGAGCGTGCCTCCCGTTACTCGAGCTTCAATCGATATCCCACCCCAGGTTCGGTCACGAGGAAGCGCGGCCTTGCGGGGTCTCGTTCGAGCTTGCTCCGCAGGTGTCCGACGTAGACGTGCAAGTACTGCTTCTGCGTCGTCACGCGGGGACCCCACACCTCTCTCAGAAGTTGCTGGTAAGTGAGAACTCGTCCTGCTTTGCGCGCCAGCGTCGTTATCAGCTTGTATTCGATCGGGGTCAACCGCACTTCATCGCCGCCGACCGTGACGACGCGCCTGACCAGATCGATTCGCAAGTCGCCCAGGGTGAACACCGAATCCTTCTTGTCGAGACGCTCCTCGGCGCGCCGACCGGCGACGCGGATGCGTGCGAGCAGTTCGGCCAGGCTGAACGGCTTCGTCAAATAGTCGTCGGCCCCCGCGTCGAGAGCTGCAACTTTGTCCTGATCCTGGCCGCGAGCCGACAGGATGATGATCGGTATCGTCGTCCACTCACGAAGCCGGCGCGTGACTTCGATCCCATCGATGTCGGGCAACCCGAGATCGAGCAAAACGACGTCCGGACGATGCAATGCGGCTGACGCAAGTCCTTCTTCGCCCGTGCTGGCTTCGAGAAGCTTGTAGTCGGCCGGAGCGAGGGAGCCCCGCAGGAAGCGCCGCATCTGGGATTCGTCGTCGATCACCAGTACGGTGAGGCTGCTCATCGACTGTCCTCGGGCGCAAGGACCGGTGGCGTACCATCGATCGGCAGCGTGAAGCGGAAGACCGCCCCGCCGCCGTCACGATTCTCGGCCCAAATCCGACCACCGTGTGCCTCGACGATCCCGCGACATATCGCGAGGCCCAGACCCGCGCCGCCGCCTTCGCGCTCCTGCGGGAGCCGGTAGAACTTCTCGAAAATTTTGTCGGCAAGCGCCGGCGGAATGCCTGGTCCCCGATCCCGGATGGACACCACGACCTCGGCCTTCTCGTGGCGTGCCGAGATCTCGATGGGAGTGCCCTGGGGCGAATACTTTGCCGCGTTCTCGAGGAGGTTGATGAGCACCTGTTCGACGAGAAGACCGTCGATGGGGACGAGCGGAGCATCCGGCGGAAGGTGAACATCGATCTTGCGATTACCAAGTTGGTCCTCAAGACGACCCAGCGCCGCGCCGACGATGCCTTCGATCGGTTGCCATTCTTCGGCAACCTTGACGGCGCCCGAGGCGAGCCTCGTCATGTCGAGCAAATTGCGCACCAGGCGGTTCAGCCGCTGCGCTTCCTCATGGATCGTCTCGAGCAGGTCTCGCCTGGCCCCGGGTGCCAGGTTCAGTTCAGGCTCCAGGAGGGCGCTCGCAGAGCCCGTGATGACCGAAAGCGGCGTGCGGAAGTCGTGCGAGACCGAGCTCAGGAGCGAGCTGCGGAGCCGTTCAGCCTCCATCTGCAGATTCGCGCGCTGCGCTTCCTCTCCGAGCCGTCCCCGCTCGACTGCGGAGGCGATCTGGTTGGCGAAGACGTCGAGGAGCGTCCGTTGCTCCGCATCTTCGAACCGGTTCGGATCGTTCGGCCTCACGCCGAGGACGCCCACCGGCGCTTGGGCTCCCCGCAGCCGTATGTAAATCGCCTTCGCCGAAGGCAGCGTGTCCGTTCCGAGGCCGGCGGGCTTGTCGTGCGTCCAGACCCACTCGACGACGCCGCTGTCTTTTTGGTCCGGCTCGAAGGAGTGGTCACCGGTTACGGCGTTCTCGAGCCGTCCATCGGACGTCTCGAGCAAGATTGCAACCTCTCCTTCGAACACATCGTGCACGTGCTGCGCAGCGACGGTCGCAAGGTTCGCGGTGACGCGCGTCGCGGCAAGCTCTCGGCTCATTCGGTAAAGGCTTGCAGTGCGCCGCTCTCGGTAGCGGGCGGCGTCCGCCTGGATGCGGACGCGCCGCGTCAGATTGCTCACGAGGACGGCGACCACGAACATGACCGCAAACGTGACGACGTGATGGGAGTCGGAGACGGCAAAGCTGAAATACGGAGGTACGAAGAAGAAATCGACCAGAAGAACGCTCAGCACCGTCGCCGCGATCGAAGGACCGTATCCGGACCGCAGCGATACGACGATGATCCCGAGCAGATAGACCATCACGACGTCGGCAAGTTGGCGCTGACCGAACAGGAGCCAGGCAAGGCCGGTACAGGCGCCAACGACCGAGGCACCTTCGAGCGCTGCGCGCAACCAGAGGGTGGGTTTCGGGTGAGCCTCCTCCGCTGCCTGGGGTGGCGCCGACTGGTCCCCCGAAATGACGTATACATCGATGTCGCCGCTCGACCTCACGATCTCGTCGAGAAAGGACGGAGACACGAAGTCGCGCCAGCGAGGATGCGTCGGTTTGCCGAGAACGATCTTCGTGACATTGCGTATGCCTGCGTAGCGTACGGTCTCCTGCGCGGCGTTCTCAGCGCGGAGCGTGACCGCCTCTGCGCCCAGCTGTTCGGCGAGGCGCAGGTTCTCGGCGAGGCGCCGGCGATCGTTGTCCGACATGCGCAAGGAGTCGGGGGTCTCGACGTACGCGGCGATGCACGGGGCGTGCAGGCTGGCCGCCATGCGACGCGCCGCGCGAACGAGACGCGCGGACGACGGGCTCGAGCTCACGCAGACGAGGATTCGCTCCGTGGTGGGCCACACTGGCTGGATGCCGTGCGCGGCTTTGTAGACGCGCATCTGCGCATCGACCCGCTCGGCGGTGCTCCTCAACGCGAGCTCACGCAGCGCGATGAGATTCCCCTTTCGAAAGAAGTTCTCGATGGCGCGGCCCGCCTGGTCCGGGATGTAAATTTTGCCTTCCGCCATGCGCGCGAGAAGCTCGTCAGGAGGCAGGTCGATGAGGCGGACTTCCGTCGCCTCCTCGAATACGCGATCGGGAACGGTCTCTCGGACGACGACCCCGGTCACCTGCGCGACGACGTCGTTCAGACTCTCGACGTGCTGGACGTTCATCGTCGCGTACACGTCGATTCCCGCGTCCAGCAGCTCCTCCACGTCTTGCCATCGCTTGGCGTGGCGCGACCCGGCCGCGTTGGTGTGGGCGAGTTCGTCCATCAGAATGAGGCCTGGCTTTCGAGCGAGGGCACCATCCAGGTCGAACTCCTCGATGACGACTCCCCTGTGATCCACCTTTCGCCGCGGAAGCATTTCGAGACCGATGACCAGCGCCCCCGTGTCGTAGCGCCCGTGCGTCTCGACGATGCCGATGACGACGTCGCGCTTGAGATCGCGCTCGCTGCGCGCGGCCTCAAGCATCGAGTACGTCTTCCCCACCCCAGGGGCAGCCCCGAAGAAGATGACAAGCCTCCCGCGATTCGTGCGCCGCTCCTCCTCGGCGACTCGAAGCAAGAGCTCGTCGGGGTCCGCGCGGGCGCCGGCCATCAGGGCCTCCTACGTTAGACGCGCGGCCCGGGGTGACGCAAAGACTGGAGCGGCAAGGTGAGCGCCATGCGGTTTCCCGCGCCCTCACGCGCAATCCATGACCGGGGCGGATGTCGATTTTTCATTTTTTCTTCGAAGCAGCCGCGATCGACGTCCCGATCGACGTCGCAAGCGTCCCTTCCGTTTGCATTGGGCTTTGTGTCGAGCGCGTCCGCGTCTCTTTCGGGCGCATGAAGCTCACGATCGAGAGCATGGAGCTCGTTTCCGGATGCGTGTCTCGCGATCGAGCGCGTGAGGTTCGTTTTCGTGTGCATGCGCGCCTCGATCGAACACATGAAGCTCGTGATCGTCCGCACCAACGTCGCGATCGGACGGACAGAGCTCGTCGTCGGATCGATGACGGTCGTGATCGCGCCGACAGCGGTCTATGTCACGCCGATAACGACCTTCACCCGCGCGGATCAGAGCGCTACGCGGTCCGATCAGAGCTTCATGCGCTCCGATCGGAGCTCCATGCGTCCCGATCAGAACGTCACGCGCTCGGATCCGACACGATCGCGCGCCGAGGAGAGCGTTACGCGGCCAGCTCAGTGCGTTGTCGCGCCGAGGACGGCTCCGTCGAGCGCGATAACGTGCCCTCACGCACCGATGGCGTCGCCATCGCGTACGAGAACGGCTCATGGTCATCGCCCGGACGCGCCGAGCGCCGCGGAAGGCGCCTCCGACGTGTCGACCATGGCTTTCGTCCGCCCGGTTCTCACGGCCACGCGTCGCCGCGGGGCGTTGTACTTATTGCACCTGCCATAGACGTTGCGCCATGCCCGCGAGTCCATTGGCCCCGCTGCTACCACTCGGGCCGCTGCCGAGCGCATTGGACCCGCCGTCCTTGCCGCTGCCGCCGGTGCCGGGTGCGCCGGCGTCTCCGGTCACACAGTTGAACGATCCGACAGGAGCGCTGCCGCGGTACGCGATGCAAACCGAGATGCCGCCGGTGCCGCCTGCGCCGCCCGCACCGCCGGCGCCGTTGCCACCGATGCCGCCCCCGCAATTTCCCAACGGGCCCACCGCTCCCGCAAGACCTCCTCCCTGACCCGACTGCCCATCCCCGCCCTTTCCTCCGTTGCCAGCGCTCGCCGCGATCAGCGTGCACTGCTCCAGCGTGACGGTACTCGCGATGCAAGCGAGGGCGATACTCGCTCCGGCTCCCTTTCCAGCGCTTCCACCTGCACCACCGCAACCACCGGCCCCACCGCCGGTGCCTCCGAGCAACGGTACCGACTTGCCGCCGCCACCGCCGCCGCCTTGACCGGGATGGCCTGCTTTCCCATCGCCCCCCCCGCTGGGCGTCCAACCATTCGCGCTCAGCATGCCGTAGCTCGTTGCCTCAAGGCCCCCCTCGGCCGAAACGCCATTGGCGCCCGGATCACCAGGAATGCACGTTGCCAAACCTCCCGCGCCACCGAGCCCGTCGTAGGGTGGACTCGCCGTTGGCATCGGACTCGCGTCGCCATCGGCGCCCTTGGCACCGCCGTCCGACATTGCGTCGCCACCCTTGCCCCCCGTCGAGCTCGTCCCGTCGCTACACGCAATGCTGCCCCCGCTGCCTCCCGCGCCCCCGTCGTTGGCATTGCCATCGGGCCCCGTGCCCAGGCCCGCGGGGTAGTTCGACGCGATCGTACCGTCGCTGCCCTTGTCACCACCGCCCGCAGTCAGGGCGCATCTCCGCAACGTGACCGTGGACGAATTGATGAAAGCCGCCATGCTCGACTTGCCATTGCCCGAGGAGTCTTGGCCCGACGCGTTGGCGGAGGTGAAGCCCAAGTCCTCGAACGCGATCGGGGAGCCGACGGCGTCGACGCGCAGCGCGTAGTCGCTCGATGGCGACGCGACTTCGGCGCGTCCTCCCACGTACGTCCACGCGGCGCCCGCGTCGCCAAGGGGACAGGCGAGGCCGCCGAAGAGGCTCGCCGAACTCGCGAGCAAGACGGACTCGGCGTAGTTTCCGTTGCAGATGTAGATCCGGCTGCGCCCCGCAAGGCGCGCGACGCCATGACTGATCGTCGCGAATGGCCGCCCCTTCGTGCCATCCCCGCTGCTGTCGCTGCCCCCGTTTGCGCTCGCCGCCACGAACACCCCATACGCCTCATCGATGACGCACGGCGCATCGTGCGGCGACTGGCTCGGGTCGCACGTAAACCCATCGAAGCCGTCCGCACTCGCGTCACTTGATCCATCTCCGGACGACGGCGCGTCGCTTTCGTCATGGACACCACCATCGACGTCAGAACCGGACTTCGCGTCTTCACCTCCTTCTTCCCATGCGGCGGAATCCGTCGTCGCGTCCGCGGGTGGACAGGTGGCGTTCGACGCGCAGTCGCTCGCCGGCTGGCTGCTGCACGCCAACGCGCCACAACACGAAGCCATGACGATTTGGACAACGCACCGTGCCTTGGTCTTTCGAGTCACACGGTTCCGGGTCACAGCTCTCCTCGCATCTCGAGTCCACCACCATGCGCCGACATCGTCTGTGCGACCGCCGCCGCGCTCCGCGAATGCATTGGCCACAACAGGAGTGCGGCCCCCACCACCACGGCGGCAGCACCAAGGCCGACGAAAGCGAGATTCAACGCATGATCGCGCGACTGATCGTCATGAGTCGATTGGAGGTCCTGACAGGCTTGGGTCCGCGCAACGACGCATCCCGACGGCCCCAGCGCCGCCGCGAGCGACGCCGCTCTATCGGCGTCCAGATTGGCTTGAACAGCAAAGGCGAGACCGGCGCCCAGCGACAAGACGCCCATTCCCGCAGTCAGCACTCCCCACGTTCGTGGCGGCGTCCAAAAGGGTCTCACAAGGGTCGGTACGACCGGCGTGCCCAGCGGCGCTTGCGGCGGAGGACCTAGGTCGCCGGGTATGGGAGGGACTACCAGCGGTAGAGATATGGAGGGCTGCGTCGACTCGAGCGCCACTTTCACGGTCGCGCCCGCGGGAGGCTCGGCGACATGACCTTCATGGCCCCGCGGATACCCGGCTCTTTGACGACCTCGTACACGGTCCCCATGCCACCCTTGCCAAGCTCGCCGCGGAGCACGTACTTGGTGCCGGGAATGCGCTCGCCAACGACGAACTTCGGGGGGTCGAGCGGCATGGCGTACCTGGGGGCTTTCGGCGCGCATCAGCCTACAGCCCGGGGGGTGCGACGGCCATGCAAAAGGCGGTCGCCGACGCCGAGGGTGGTTTCTTACCCGTGGGGCCTCGTGGTGCGTCGCCTGCAGCGCGCCGACCAGTCTTCTACATCAGCGCGTCGAGCGCCAAATTCAGCTCGAGGACATTGACGCGCGGCTCACCCAGAATCGCGAGCTGACGGTCACGGGTGTTCTCCGCGACGGCCGCGCGAACCCGCGCTTCGTCGATTCCCCGCGCCCGCGCGACGCGGCGCACTTGGTACTCCGCCGCAGCGGGTGAAATGTCGGGATCGAGGCCGCTGCCCGAGGACGTGACGAGATCGACGGGAATCTCCGCCTGGTTGTCCGGATCGGCCGCGTGAAGCGTGTCGATGCGACCCTTCACTTCGTCGACGAGCGCAGGGTTGGTCGGGCCCAGATTGGATCCCGCCGAGGAGGCCGCGTTGTAAGCGAGCGCCTTTCCGTTCGCGTCGCTCGTCGCCGACAGACGCCCCCAGAAGTACTTTGGTTCGTCGAACGACTGCCCGATGAGCTCCGAGCCCACCGGCTTTCCGCCTTTGATGATCAGGCTACCGTTTGCCTGGTGAGGGAACGCCGCCTGGGCAATACCCGTGACGAGCAGAGGATAGGCGACGCCGGTGACGACCGTCAGCACGGCGAGCGCGACGAGTGCGGCTCGAAGTTGCGAGAGCATGGGAGTGGCTCCGTTCAGGCGAGATGGAGGACGACGAGGAAAATATCGATGAGCTTGATGCCGGCGAACGGCACGACGATCCCGCCGACGCCGTAAACGAGCAGGTGATCGCGCAATAGTCGCGAAGCGCCAACTGCGCGGTAGGTGATACCCCGAAGGGCGAGTGGAATGAGCGCGACGATGATGAGCGCGTTGAAGATGACGGCGCTCAGGATCGCACTCTGCGGCGTCGCCAGGTGCATGACGTTGAGTGAGTTCAGCGTCGGGTAGGTCGTCGCGAAGGCGGCGGGGATGATGGCGAAATATTTGGCGACGTCGTTGGCGATGCTGAAGGTCGTGAGCGCGCCGCGCGTCATCAGGAGCTGCTTGCCGATCTCGACGACTTCGATGAGCTTGGTCGGATTCGAGTCGAGGTCCACCATGTTCCCGGCCTCTTTGGCGGCTTGGGTACCGGTGTTCATCGCCACGGCGACGTCCGCCTGCGCCAGAGCCGGCGCGTCGTTCGTTCCGTCTCCGGTCATGGCGACGAGCCTACCGCCGGTCTGGTACTTGCGGATTAGGGCGAGCTTCGCCTCGGGGGTAGCCTGGGCGAGGTAATCGTCCACTCCTGCTTCCGCCGCGATCGCCGCCGCGGTCATCGGGTTGTCGCCCGTGATCATGACGGTCTTGATGCCCATTTTTCGCAGCTCGGCGAAGCGCTCTTTGATGCCGCCCTTGACGATGTCCTTGAGGTGAATGACTCCGAGGACCTTGGGCCCCTCTGCGACGACGAGGGGGGTACCACCCGTCTTCGAGATGCCTTCGACGCTGGCGCGCACCTCCGGCGGGAACGATCCACCCTTCGCCCGAACGTAGGCCTCGATCGCCTCTGCCGCGCCCTTGCGGATCTCGCGTGGAGTGGGGGTTGCGAGGTCTACCCCGCTCATTCGCGTGACTGCGGTGAAGGTGATGAACGTCGCCTTGAGCGCCCCCACGTCCCGCTCGCGGATGCCGTATTGCTCCTTGGCGAGGACGACGATGCTGCGCCCCTCGGGGGTCTCATCGGCGAGAGAGCTCAATTGTGCGGCATCGGCGAGGGCCTCTTTCTCGCAGTCGGGCGCGGGCAAGAACGCGGTTGCCTGGCGATTGCCGAGCGTGATGGTTCCGGTCTTGTCGAGCAAGAGGACGTCCACATCGCCCGCAGCTTCGACGGCCCGCCCGCTCGTCGCGATGATGTTTGCCTGAATCATCCGATCCATCCCGGCGATTCCTATCGCGGACAAAAGACCACCGATGGTCGTAGGGATCAGACAAACGAGGAGCGCGACGAGGACGGTGATGGTGATCGGGATCCCTTGTTTCGCCGCCTCGACGCTGAAGAGCGAGTAGGGAAGCAGCGTAACGGTCGCGAGTAGAAAGATGATCGTCAGCGCCGCGAGCAAGATATCGAGTGCGATCTCGTTCGGCGTCTTCTGGCGCTTTGCGCCCTCGACCATGGCAATCATGCGGTCGAGGAACGTCTCGCCCGGGTTGACCGTGATGCGTACGATGAGCCAGTCGGACAGAACACGCGTTCCGCCGGTGACCGCGCTGCGATCGCCGCCACTCTCGCGAATGACCGGCGCGCTCTCGCCCGTAATGGCGCTCTCGTCGACCGACGCGACACCCTCGACAATCTCGCCATCGCACGGGACGAAGTCGCCCGCCTCGACCAGTACATGATTGCCCTTTCGGAGCTCCGAGGCCTGGACCGGAGTGAAGTTGGCATCACGACGGGCCACCGCGAGTTTCTTGGCCTGAATGTCCTTGCGCGACTTCCGCAGTGACTCCGCTTGTGCCTTGCCCCGGCCCTCGGCCATCGCCTCGGCAAAATTGGCGAAGATCACCGTGAACCAGAGCCAGAGCGAGACGGCCAGAATGAATCCGGCCGGCGCCTCGCCTTTTCCCACGAGCGCCTGGACGAAGAGCCCGGTCGTCAGGAGGCTTCCGACCTCCACGACGAACATGACCGGGTTGCGGACCTGGTGTCTCGGGTCGAGCTTGCGCAGACTGTCCAGCATGGCGCGCCGCACGATCGTCGCCTCGAGAAGAAGCGGACGGGCCTGCCCCCGCACGCGGGCCTTGCCATGCTCGACCGGGGTACCACCAGTAGACGCGGGAGCCGGTTCGGCCCACGGACTCGGGCCGGCGGGGTGGAACAATGCGCCATCCACGGGGCGCCTTTCTTCGATGACCTTGTTCGTATTCATGGCCAAGTCCTGTCGGTTATGATTTCGCGAGCAGTTGCTCGACGATGGGCCCCAAAGCGAGCGAGGGGATGAATGTCAGCGCGCCGACGATGACGATGGTTCCGACCAGCATGGCGACGAAGAGTGCGGTGTGGGTCGGGAGAGTCCCGGCGCCCGCTGGCAATATCTTCTTCTGCGCCAGCGATCCGGCGAGAGCGAGGACAGGTACCTTGATCCAGAAGCGACCAAAGAACATCGCGACTCCCAGCATCGTGTTGTAAAATGGCGTATTCGCGCTGAGACCGGCGAAGGCGCTGCCGTTGTTGCCCGTCGCAGACGAGAAGGCGTAGAGGATCTCGCTGAAGCCGTGGGGGCCCGGGTTGAGGACGCCCTTCTTCCCACTCTCGGTGACGACCGCGATGGCCGTGAAGACGAGAATCGTGGCCGCAGGAACCAGGATGGCCAGGGATGCCATCTTCATCTCTTTCGCCTCGATTTTTTTGCCCAGGTATTCGGGCGTACGTCCGACCATCAGGCCTGCGACGAATACGGCGACGATCGCGAACATCAGGATGCCGTACATGCCGGCACCGACGCCGCCGAAGATGATCTCGCCGAGCTGAATGAGCCACATCGGGACGAGACCCCCGAGCGGCGTGAACGAGTCATGCATTCCGTTGACGGCACCGCACGAGACACCCGTCGTGGCCGTCGCGAACAGACCGGTCGCAGAGATGCCGAAGCGCACCTCCTTGCCTTCCATATTTCCGCCTGCCTGGAGCGCGCTCGCGGCCTGATCGACGTGCAACGCCGCGAGGGCCGGATTGCCCACCTGCTCTTGCGCTACGCACAACCAGAGCAGTGGCAAGAAGACCACGAACATTGCGGCCAGAATCGTCCACCCCTGACGAGTGTCTTTGACCATCTTGCCGAACGTGTACGTGAGCGCTGCGGGAATCAGCAGCAAACCGTAAATGTTCAAAAAGTTCGCGAGCGGAGTCGGATTCTCGAACGGATGGGCCGAGTTGGCATTGAAGAATCCGCCTCCATTCGTCCCGATCATCTTGATCGCGATCTGTGACGCTACCGGTCCGAGCGCGATGACTTGATCGGTCACCGCATGGCCGTCGGCATCCTTGCCGGCCTGGAGAAGCGCCACCGAGTGAGACGGCCCGAACGTCTGCACCACGCCCTGCGACACGAAGAGGACTGCCCAAATGACCGAGAGCGGCAGCAAGATGTAGAGCGTGCTGCGCGTAATATCGACCCAGAAATTGCCGATGGTAGCCACCTGCTTGCGCGAAATGGCTCGAACGAGGGCGACCATGACCGCCATGCCCGACGCCGCGCAGACGAAGTTCTGCACCGAAAGGGCGAGCATTTGGGTCAGGTAGCTCATCGTCGTTTCGCCGCCGTAACTTTGCCAATCGGTATTCGTGGCAAAACTGACCGCGGTATTCCACGACAGATCCGGCGTCGGCGCGGCGAACGCCTCGGGGTTGAGAGGAAGAAACCCTTGGAGCCGCTGGATCGCGTACACCGCGAGGATCCCAGCGCCATTGAAGAGCAGCATCCCTGCCGCATACGTCGTCCAACGCATCTCCCGCAGATCGGCCTGCTTCGGTACCCCGCAGAGTCGATAAATCAGGCGCTCGAGCCACCCGAGCACCTTCTCGAGGACGATCGGCTCGTCGTCGAAAACCCGTGCCATGTACGCGCCGAGCGGCTTCACCGAAGCGACGAGAACGACGAGGACGCCGACGATTTGGGCATAAGCCTGAAAAGTCACGAAAATGCCTCCGGCTTGAGCAACGCAAAAAACAGGTAGACCAGCAGTCCTAGCGAAACGACTCCACCGATGACGTAGAGAACGGGCATGGTGAACTCCTCAGGGGTAAAAGCCGCTCAGTCAGACGCGCTCGCAGAGGCGGATAAGGCCAAATGTGAGCGCCAAAAGGACGACTGTGAGTCCGACATAGACGATATCCATGGATCTCGCTCCCGGCGGATGCCGACGCTTTGTTCAAGACGCTGCTCTAAATGCGCTCCAAAGAGCCGGCATGTTCCACCGTGTCTTGTGTTCCCCCCCTGCAGCAAGTGCAGTGTTCAAAGTAGACAGATCATTCTAAATGATTGCTAAAAATAAAATAGTGGCGGGGGCCAACCGATCCAAAGGCCGGCCAACTACGCGAAATTCGATTCAATCTGACCCTAGATGGAGAGACGCGCCGAGAACGCGGTAGGCGAATCCGGCCCGTCGGGGCGTTCGTGTGATGTATCCATGCCGCGTGCGTCGATCGGCGTTTTTTTCACGCGGCACTTGCGCCATGGCTGCCCTCGCGCCCGCCACCGCCTTCGCGCAGCCCGCCCTACCAGACACGATTGCAACGCTCGAACCTCCTCATCTCATCTCGAACGGCCTCGTACCGTATCCCGAGGGGGGGCGCGGGAAGGCGACCGTCCTCCTTACGATGACGGTGAACGCGAACGGCTCGGTTCGCTCGGCTGTCCCCTTCGAGACGAACGAACCGTTCTCGAGCGCGGCGACGCACGCCGCCTTGGCGTGGCGCTACGACCCCGCCATCCGAAACGGCAAACCCGTAGCCTCGCGCATTCGCGTAGAGATCGTCTTCGAACCTCGCGCGCCCGTGCCCTCAACCGC
>JALYHX010000158.1 GCA_030776305.1 Myxococcota bacterium | reverse complement strand
CCCCCACGGTCGCACGACGCGTGGCGCGAGGCAGGCCGATCGCCTCGAGCGACGCGGTGAGGGTCGTATCGCTTTCAGCGTAGACGCGCGCGTAGGCGAGGGCGCGCTGCGCCCGTTGCAGCAGCGCCTCCGGTTTCTCTTGCAAGGCCAGATTCGCGGCGTCGAGCGCGGAGCGGGCGACGGCTTCCGCCTGGGCCGCCGCCTCGACCTCGGCCGCGCAGCGCGCCAGGCTCGGCCCGTCGACGTCAGCAAAGCGCACGTCGGCGAGAGAGGTCGCGAACAGGTCGAGCAGCGCCTGAACGGCGGGGTGCATGGCGATCATGGTGCTGAACATACAGTCAGTGCTCGCCCTGGCCAAGCATTCTTCGCAGGAGCCGGGTCGAATCCCCTCAAGCGCGCGTTCGAGAGGAGGCGCGGAATTCCGCAAGGGCCGTTACGAGAACCGCGTTCGTCTCGCGAAGGGCGTTGCTTCACCTACGCCCCGCCCGCTGGCCCGAGACGTCCGAGAAAGCGCTCCCGCGTACATCGGAATGCCGAACGACCGAGTAGGGACCCGCGACACGATGTACTTTGAGTCTCTGGGTTTGATCACGACGCTCGGAAATTGACCCTTTCGCCGCTCGGACTTTTGCAGCTGCTTGGATAACGTTCGCGTGGCGGTCGAGAGCTGCGTCTTGCTCATCGCGCGATCGTGTGCGGTGCGGACGCTGTCGATCATCCGGTCACGGCTGGCGGGCCCGAGTGCTCCGCGTACCACGTCGCGAAGTGCCGATACGCTCGCTGCGGTGTCCAGGCGATGGGTACGGTCGGAGAATTCGATCTCATCGCTGAGGCGGGCGCCCATGTGCACCTGCTTGAGGAGGTTCTCTCTGGTCATGCCGGTGAGGCATGCGACGCGCAGTGCGAACGTTCGGAAGGAGTGCGTTCCGTTGCCGAAATCGATATTTGACCATTCCCCGCCGTAGACGAGAAACTCCCCCGGTATGGGCTCGAGGATCCGCGGTATGATCACCTTGATCGCCACCCGTGTTTCGGTGGCTATGCCGTCGACCGGCACGGATCCCGCGCTGCGTGCTTCGTCGGCGAGGGCGTCGACGAGAGGACGTGAGTCGAGACGGCGGTATTTGTCGCTGAGCCATCCGCGCAGCTGGCCGTGAACGCTGCGTACCAGTCGCGTACGTCGCCCGCGTTGCCGTAGTGCTGCCCGATACGCCGAGCGCATCATGTCGGTCACGCACACGCTGCGAAAGCAACATCGCTCCGTGTTCCGGTATCTGCACCACGCCTGCGCCAACCATCTCTACGACAACCCACCCGAGTCGCTCCTGCCCTCACCCGCGTAGACCCAGGTGAACGGGTGCTGGGAAACGTGCGATGGCGGTTTCGAGTCGGCGCTTGCCGACGTAGCACCACGGGCACGCGATATCGGACCAGATGTCTACGCGGAGTGGCTTCGTGTTCATTCGGGCGAACATAAGACCTGCCTCCGCGCCGCAGCCAGTCCCCGTCTCGGCCTATGTGACGGCACGCGACGGAAGCTTCGCCTGAAGCGTCTGGAATAGTCGTCGGCGCGCAACGACGGACGAATCGCCGACATCGAAGGGTCCACCGTCACGCGAACCCGGAGAACATGATGGTCAAACTATTCGGACATCCCATGAGTACCTGTACGCGGAAGGTTCTGACTGCCCTCGCGGAGACCAATACGCCCTACGAGCTGAGCGTCGTCGACTTCGCGAAGGGCGAGCACAAGCAGGAGCCGCACCTCAGCCGTCAGCCCTTTGGGCAGATCCCCGCCATCGACGACGACGGCTTCGCGCTCTTCGAGTCGCGCGCCATCTGTCGCTACCTGAGCGAGAAGGCCGACAACAAGCTGACGCCGAGGGACGCGAAGCAGCGCGCGCTCATGGAGCAATGGCTCAGCGTCGAGCAGTCGAACTTCTCGCCAAACGCGATGAAGTTCATCGCTCACTACGTGTTCAAACGCGAGCAAGAGCCGGCCGCGCTCGAAGCTGCAACCGCGATGCTCGAAAAGACGTACGCCGCGCTGTCCGTGCCGCTCGCAAAGAACGTGTTTCTCGTGGGCGACCAGTTCACGGTCGCCGACATCGGCTATCTGCCGTACATCGAGTACATGACGGGCACGCCCGCAATGGCAACGCTCGAAAAGTATCCGCACGTCTTGGCTTGGTGGAACCGCGCGAGCAAGCGCCCGAGCTGGCTCAAAGTAGCAGGACGCGCGTAGTGAGAGCAGGAACTCGTTAGCGTGGCCGCGACCGCAAGAGGAGCGAAGCGGGTTACATAACGCCCCATCTACGCACAACGTCGAAACGCTCGACCATTTTGGCGTTGGACGCCCTCGCGCGTGAGAGCCGGCTTGTGCGCCGTCAGCGTGTGGAGAACTGCTCGTGCCCGATGCGTCGGCCGGGGATGGGGTTGGA
>JALYHX010000157.1 GCA_030776305.1 Myxococcota bacterium | reverse complement strand
CACCCATAGCATGAAGAGGCGCGGGTTCGAGACGAGTCCGGCGGCAGCGAGCATCGATGCAAGCTCAGAGGTCCGCGGATTGCGCGGGACGACGACCTGGACGACGCGGCCGCGCCCCGGGCCTCGCTCTGCCGGATACAGCATGAACAGCCACGCGGAGATGACGATCGAGCACGCGGCCAGCCCCATCGCCGCCCAGAGCGCGCCCGTCTTGCGACGTGGCCGAGGGAGCGCGACGGGCCTCCCTGGATCGGGTGAGGGTAGGCGCCTGCGTCGCCGTCGTGTCCCCTTCCGAGGCCTGGTCATCGAGCACGGCTCCGGCGCGCGTCGAGCCAAGACTGGAGGATTGCGCACGCGGCGGCCTCGTCCACGCGATCGCGTGCCTTCTTGCCCCGGACTTCGCTGGCCGCGAGAGCACGCTTGGCTTCCACCGTGGTCAACCGCTCGTCCCACAACTCGACGGGCCGGCCGGTCGCATCGGCGATCCGTTGCGCCATCACACGGGCCCGTTGTGCGGCCGCTCCTTCGCCTCCGCGCATATCGAGCGGAAGTCCCAGAACGAAACGGTCGACGCCTTCGTTGCGCGCGAACGATTTCAGAGCATCGAGGAGCGCGCGACTGTCGCGTGCCGCCAGGGTGCCGCGCGGATGCGCCAAGAGTCCCAACTCGTCGTCGACGGCGACGCCTACGCGGATGGTGCCCAGGTCCAACGCACACGTGCGTGCTGGGCGCGACGGGACATCCACAGACTGCGACTAGCGCGTAGAACCGCGGTCGACCACTCCCCGGCGCTTGACCCGAGCTGGGGCAAGGGGCCATAAGTCCGGCGCTCGACTTTCTATTTCATCGCCATGACACAGCTCCGAGCCGTCAAAGGGATGAACGACGTGTTGCCCGACGAGATCGGGCGATGGCACCGCATCGAGCGGACCTTTGCGCGCACGATGAGCTTGCACGGCTTCCGCGAGGTGCGGACTCCTTATCTGGAGCCTACCCCGCTCTTCGTGCGCGCGGTCGGAGAGGCAACGGACATCGTCGAAAAGGAGATGTACTCCTTCGAGCACCACGGCGAGCCTTTGACGTTGCGTCCAGAAGGAACTGCCGGCGCTGCACGCGCGTACGTCGAACACGCCGTCCATGCCAAGGAGCGACTCACGCGCTGGTGGTACGCCGGGCCGATGTTCCGTGCGGAGCGTCCGCAACGTGGTCGATACCGGCAGTTCTACCAGCTCGGCGCGGAGGTCTTCGGCGACGAGGGTCCCGGTTGCGACGCGGAGGTAATCGACTTGCTCGTCCGGTTCTTCCAGGACCTGCAAGTGCCTGGAATCCAAGTCCTCGTCAACTCCTTGGGCGGGCCCGAGGCGCGAGAGCGGTATCGGGCCGCGCTCGTCCAATACCTGACTCCGCGCGTTGCCGAACTCTCGCCCGAATCGCAGCGCCGACTGCACACGAACCCCCTGCGGGTTCTGGACTCGAAGGACGAGCGCGATCGGGCCGTGGTCCGCGACGCACCGACGATTCAGGATTCACTGGACGACGGCGACCGATCGCACTTCGAAGCGTTGCTCAAATTCCTCGATGCTCTCGGTACACCGTACATCGTGGATGCACGCCTCGTCCGTGGTCTGGACTATTACACGCGCACACTCTTCGAAATCATCGGGGCCCCGGAGAGGCTTGGCGCGGGGAGCACCCTGGTGGGCGGCGGGCGCTACGACTCGATGATCGCCGACCTCGGCGGACCGCATGTCCCGGCCTTCGGCTTTGCAGCGGGGCTGGAGCGGTTGCTCATCGCGAGCGAGTTCGCGTTGCCGGCGAACGTGGTCGACGCGGTGGTGATTCCGCTTGGTGGCGCGGCCGCCTCGGCGGGACTCGGCCTCGCGCGTGACCTGAGACGCGAAGGCATTCGGTGCGAGGTCGACACGAGGGGCAAGTCACTGAAGAGCCAACTTCGCCGCGCGGACGCGCTCGGCGCGCGTGTCGTGCTCATTCTCGGGGAGAGCGAGCTCCTCGAGGGTGTCGTGCAGGTCAAGGACCTCGATGCGCATACCGAGGAACGAATGCCGCCGGCGCAGGCGATACGCGTCGTCGTCGATCGCTGTGTTGCGGCGTCGCGCAATGTCGACTCCCGGCCCAGCGTCTTTGCCGTGAGTAAGTCGTGAGACTCGCTCGACCTGTCCTGATTGCGTGGGCATTGGCCGCGACCACGTTGGTCGCAACGAGGGCGTGGTCACAGACGCGCCCGAATCCTGGGCAGCGGCGTGCTCCCCCGCGCCAGAGCGAGCCGAAGGCAGCTCCTCGCGGTGCCGACGACGAAGAGGATCGCGGAGCGATGCTGCGCACCGAGCCCGTCATTGCGCCGCCGCAGGATCCGCTGGCGATCCCTCGCGAGGCCCGTGATCAGATCGGCACCGATTGGCAAAATGGCCCCCCCTCGCCGGAGGGGCGTCCGCGGTACCCTCGCTGGTTTCCGTACTACGAAGAGAGACGCGGCGATTACAGGCTGCGCCTTTTGCCACCGCTGTTCATCGAGCACACACGCGGGTTGCCCGATCCGACACAATCACTCTACGGGGTACCGAAAACGGGCGACACCGAAGGCCTCTACGGTTTGCTCTACTATCGCCGGCGGTCGCTCGCGCTCGACATGGACGTGGTCTTCCCGGCGGTGTGGCGTGTGCGTGACGGAGACAACCACGTGGTCGTCGCTGGCCCCGTGATGCATCGCGAGGCCCCGGGGGCGCACGACAACTGGGTGGCGCCGCTCTTCTTCGAAGGGTCGCGCCCGGACGGTGGTGGTTACTTCCACTCCCCGCTCATCCTCACCACATCGCACTGGGGCCGTGCCGGCGCCTTTACCCTCGTCGGGCCGTATTTCCGAGACCGCACGGGCAGCGACACGAGCCTCGGCCTCGTGCCTCTCTTCTTTCATGGAGACAACGGCAATCTCGACGGAAATCGGCGCGTGTACACGCTCGTTCCGCCGCTCCTTCTCTATCACGCGTCCCACGAACTCGAGGGCAGCGCGATCACCGTCGTCGGACCCGTCATTTCCCGTTCGACCCCGACACGGGACATCTTTGATGTCGCGCCGCTATTCTTTCACATCCAGGGCAAGCCCCAGGGCGGCGGCGTCGCCGAAGAGCACACGACGCTCCTACCCTTCTTCCACTACGGACACGACCCGGAGGGCTCGCTTTTCGTCGTGCCGGGATACTACCGGCGCGTGACACGCACGTCGGACACCACGCTGAGCCTGTTTTACTCGCACGCCGAGGAACGGGGGGGGTCCACTTCGCTCACGGCCGTGGGACCGGTCGTCCCTCTCTTTTGGAACTACAGGGACCGCGATCTCGGCATCCACGCGTTAGGCGTCGCGCCGCTTTTCTACGTCTCCAGTAGCCCCGCGGGGCACGACTGGTTGACGCCGCTCGTCGGACGCTTTGAAACGTACGGCGCATCGACGACGTGGTGGGTCGCCCCGACCTTCACCTTCATGAGCGACACGCATGGTTGGGAAACCGATCTGCATCCCATCTTCTATACGGGGCGAAGCGACAACTCGACGCATACAGTCGTCGCGCCGATTTTTTGGGACTTCGCCAATCCGAAGGGACGCACGACCGTCGGGTTTCCGATTTACTGGCGGTTCGCCGATGGTCAAGACGACGTGGTCACGCAAGTCGCGGCGAATACGCTCTACATGCAGAAGCGGGTCGTGGGCGGGCTCGACTGGCAGTTCCATCTCCTGCCGCTCTTTTCGTACGGCGAGAGCCCCAATGGATATTTCTGGAACCTTCTCTTTGGTCTGGCGGGATACACGCGCGAAGGGGCGCGCGCCCAGGTGCGCGCTCTTTGGCTGCCCATCGAGGT
>JALYHX010000156.1 GCA_030776305.1 Myxococcota bacterium | reverse complement strand
GCGGCGCCATCCGGCGCCCAGGTGAGAAATCGGGGCGACGCGACGTCGAACTCGGTCCGCGCGATGGGTGGCGCTCCGGCCAGTTGTTCGATGACGAGCGCCGGGAGTTCCGACACGTTGTCCGGTCCGATGACCAGGTCGACGTACGGAAGGCGCTTGAGCAAAGTCTCGCCCTCTTGTTGCGCGAGACACCCGGCGACCGCGATGACCAGCTCGGGCCGCGCGCGCTTGGTGACCGCGAGCTTGCCGACTTCGCTGCGAAGCTTCTGCGCCGCCTTGTCGCGGACGCTGCACGTGTTGAAGACGACGAGGTCGGCGTCGTCCACGCGCTCGACGGCCGCACCCCCCGCCGCCCGCAGAACGCCTTCCATGCGAAGGGAGTCGTGCACGTTCATCTGGCAGCCGAAAGTGCGAATGACGTAGTGAAAGCGCACGGTCTCGCCGGCGAGGCATAGCGCGTTTTGCGGGTTTGGTAAGATCGGGTGTTTTTTCCGCGCACAAAGGGCCATGGGTGCCATCGAGACCGCCGGGTGGGCGCGCAAATTCGGATACTTACGGGCCAAAAAACATATGCCTCGGCGGAGAACGGCGAGGCGAGCGCGGTCGGCATAGAGCCCGAAGGCATCGAGGTTTGGCTCGGTGCGACCGGTACCGACGTCGACCGGTGGGGCGGCAACGTCGAATGGTCAGGCCATGGGCTGTTGTGGTCCATCTGGATGCCCAGGCATCTCAGCGGCGCCCCCGCCGGGCCGGGCATGATTGAAGGTTCGTCCGGCATCCACATCGGGGCCTTCAGCGTCGATGTCGACAAGGACATTTCGATGATTGGACGGTCCGGTACGATGCTTGATACCTCGGGCAGCGGGCTCTGACGCTTCAGCGTCGTGCCGAGAGCATCCGGCATCGTCATCGATGCGTTCGCCCTCGTCATCGATGCGTCCGGCATCGGGCTATCCGGGGAGAGCTTCGTGTTTGCCCCTCCCATCGTCGCGCCGGGCGCGTCGGGCACGTCGATCGGTGCAGAGAGTGTCGCACTGAGCGCGTCGAGCAGGATGCTCGCTGCGTTCGTTACGTCCGACGTCGCACTCGGCATCGTGCCGAGGCGCCTCGTCATCGCGCTCGACGCGCTGAGCATCGAGCCGAACGCGGAGAGCACGATGCCGAGTGGGTCGTTGTCGCGGCTTACTTGCGATAGAGCGTCCGGCCTCTACCTGCCCCATAGAGCGCCCCGATCCTCTTGCTTGCGGCCGTCGGCGCGTGATCGTACGTTGCGTGAGAGGATGCCGTCGGAGCCGCCGCCGTTCGAGCCGAAGTACAAAACGCTCGTCGACGTCTACGATCACAGCATCAACGCGTACGCTGCCCGCCCCATCTTCGGAACGAAAACGGACGGGCGCTGGATCTGGATCACGTACGGAGAGTTCGGTTCTCTCGTCGAACGCTTTCGCGGTGGGCTTGCGTCACTTGGCGTGGAGAGGGGAGATCGCGTCGCGATCATCTCGAACAACCGGGTCGAGTGGGCGGTCGCGGCGTATGCTTGTTTCGGCCTTGGCGCCGCGCTCGTCCCCATGTACGAAGCGCAGAATCCCAAAGACTGGGAATTTATCGCTCGCGATTGCGAGACAAAAGTGCTCCTCGTCGCCCGCGAGCCCATCCTCGCCAAGGCCAAGTCGCTGCTGGATGTGACCCCATCACTCGAGAAGATTGTCCTCATCGAGGGAACGGCCAACGGCGCCGCGCGGGTTGCGACCTACGCGTCGCTCCTCGCGACGGGCCATGCAGCGCCATCTATCCACCCCGCACCCGATGACCCGGCAACCCTGCTTTACACGAGCGGGACGACCGGCAATCCCAAGGGCGTCGTCCTCACGCATCGGAACATCGCGTCGAATGTGAGCGCGATGCAGGCAATCTTCCCGACGCGCAACAGCGATCGATCGCTGTCCTTTCTGCCGTGGGCGCACGCGTTCGGGCAGACTGGCGAGCTTCATTGCGAGTTCTCGATCGGCGCCTCGATGGCGATTTGCGAGGGGGTGGACAAAATCCTCGACAACCTCGCGGAAGTGCAGCCGACGCTGCTGTTGAGCGTCCCCAGCATCTTCAATCGCCTCTACATGGCGGTGCAGCAGCAACTCGCGCAGCGGCCGGTTCCCGTTCAGAGACTCGTGGCTCAGGCGCTCCTCGCGAGAGCGAAGGAGCGCGCGGGACAGCGCCTCGCACTTCACGAGCGTGCGATCGTCAAGCTCGTCGACAAGTTGGTCTTCGAGAAAGTGCGCGCGCGTCTCGGAGGCAAGCTGAGGTACGCCGTCTCCGGGGGCGCTGCCCTGGCCCGTGAAGTCGCCGAATTCATCGACTCTATCGGCATTCTCATCTTCGAGGGGTACGGGCTCACCGAGACGAGCCCGATCGCTTCGGTCAACACCCCCGCGGCGCGCAAGATCGGGAGCGTCGGCCGGCCCCTTCCCGGCGTGCGTGTCGAGATCGTGCCTGCAGGCGCCGATCACGCGGACGCGACCAGCGGCGTGCCAGCGCGTAGTGAAGGCGAAATCGTGATCTCCGGACCAAACGTCATGAAAGGGTATTTCAATCGCCCCGAGGAGACCGCGGCGGTCTTCACGCCGGACGGCGGCTTTCGCACGGGCGACATGGGCTATCTCGACGCGGATGGGTTCTTGTTCATCACCGGACGCATCAAGGAGCAGTACAAGCTCGAAAATGGCAAGTACGTCGTTCCGAGCCCGCTCGAAGAACAGCTCAAGTTGAGTCCCTACGTGGCGAACTTGATGGTTTACGGCGACAACAGGCCGTACAACGTGGTGCTCATCGTTCCGAACGTAGACGCGTTGAAAAAGTGGGCCGAGGCGAAGCACTTGACGCTGCCGCGAAGCGTCGACGATCTCTCGAAGGACGAACGCGTGCGGGAGCTCTTCTCGACGGAAATCAAGTCACACTCCGCGGCGTTCAAAGGCTTCGAGAGAATCGTGGACTTCGCCCTTCTGCCGGGCGACTTCGGAATCGACAACGGAATGCTCACTCCGAAATTGAGCCTCAAGCGCCGCAAGGTCCTCGAGGTCTACGGTGCGCTCATCGACCAGTTGTACAGAGGCAGCAAGAGCGAGGAGCGGGCCGTGGCGAGACCCGCGCAGAGCTAACGGGCCTCTCTTTGCGCCGTTGATTTCGCGTCAGCAACTCTCGAGGCGCCGCCAGTCCACCATTTTCACCTCCCGATCCGCCGCGCGAAATTCGATCGTCCGGCGCATCCCGTGCGCATCGCCGCCAATCTGGAGAGGAACGGGCCGCGAGAAACTCATCCGCACGTGAGTCGCAAGCCAATCATGCATTCCCCACAACGGATGAGCTCCTTTCCACAAGCGCGGAATGGACGCGATTGCGCCGAGCGCGCTCCGTTCGTAGGCACGGATGCTGATGAATCCCGGCATTCGCTCGGCGAATGGGAACGCTTTGAAGCGGTAGCCGAACTCGGGACAGGTCCCCGCGGATGCCGCTCCGGCCGGCGCGTCGTAGAGGACGCTGCCGCGGACGGCGGATTCGATGCGTCGAGGTCGCCCATCCGGGTCGATCGCGAATACATCGTCGCCGAGGTTCTCGATCAGAAGGTGCGGGTTGCCCGAAAGGGCGGCCTTGGGAGCCGTGCGCAGCAAAGTTGCCGACAAGTACCCGTAAATGCTCTTTGAGAAGCGTCGACCAGGTCCCTTGCTGCCTTCAAGTTGGCGCTGGTAGTCGTCGAGGATCATTGCATCCCAGCCAGATCCCGCGAAGTGTGCCAGCGTCGCTTCGACCTCGATGAGTCCGCAGCGGCGCACTGGAAGCCGGCCTGGTTTCGCGCGCACGAGCAGATCGAGGCAACGGTGCAGCTTTTGTGCGCCGAGGGCATGCGCCCACCCATTGCCGGTGCCGAGCGGGAGCACGCCCAGCGTCGGGAATGCAGCGTCCGGTGGCGTCACCCGCGCCAGTGCGTTGATCAGAGCAACCGCTGTGCCATCGCCTCCCGCCGCGAACACCGCCCGCGTTTCGGGGAGCATGCGCAGCCATGCCTCGATTTGTTGCGTCGACTTGGTGAGCCGCACGCTCGCTCCAGGAAGCGCCCGGGCGATCTGCACTGCCACTC
>JALYHX010000155.1 GCA_030776305.1 Myxococcota bacterium | reverse complement strand
CGACGGTGGTACGCGATCAATCAATAGGTCACTGTGACGTGATCCGTCTTTGGGCTCACGTCCCACCGAAGGTCGCGCGTGGAGCGCTCGACACATGCGTCGACGGAGGGACTGGGCGGGAGCGTCGTCACAGAGACGCTGACCGCGCGGCCCATCTTCACTGCGATGTTCACGACGATCTTCATGTCGTCCGGCGCACCGCATGCGCCGATGAACGTGCCATGAACGAGCGGCGCCCCAAGCTGTGCGCTCGAGAGTGGCGCGGCCTGATGCCGGATGGTGGCGCCAGCATAGGCGCTCGGTCTGGCCGATGACGGCGCAGGCATCAAGGACGCGGACACCCAAGCGGCGACCGAGGAAGCAAGGCCCTCGCATCCCCCCGCAAGCGACGGCAATCGGTTCGTCGCTGCCGACACGACCAAGACGACGCTGGCGAGGAGCAGGACTGCCGCGATGATGATTCCGGTTCGACGCATGGCGATCGGCGATTCCCCGGCTAGCACGTCGGGCTCGCGGCGTCCGAGAGGTAGGGGCCCACACGGTCGATTTCATCGCAATTCGCGATCGGCAATTCATTCATCGGAAACGGCGAACTGCTACGCAGGTCGGCATACGCATGGCCTCCTCGGCAAGGCTCAGGGGATGACGATGCCTATGGATTCGTCATTCATCCATGCCGCTCCGCAATACTGCTCGTCGCGATGGATCTTGCACTCGAAGATCCACTGGTCGCGTCTCGAGCCCCATGCGATGTTTCCGCATGCTTCGCGCGCGCGACATCCTCGGCTCCGGCTCGCCGCTGTCGCAGGCGTTGCCGGGTTGGGAGCTGCGCGAGGGGCAGCTCGCGATGGCCGAGGCTATCGAGAGCGCGCTTGAGAAGGAGAATCACCTTTTCGTCGAAGCCGGGACGGGCACCGGAAAGACCCTCGCGTATCTCGTGCCAGCCATCCTGAGCGGCCGCAAGGTCATCGTCTCGACGGCGACCCGCGCCCTCCAAGAGCAGATCTTCTTGAGCGACCTTCCGCTCGTTGCCAAAGCCCTCGGCGCCCGAGGGGTCGAGTTTCGCGCGTCCCTCATGAAAGGACTCGCCAACTACGTGTGCTTGCGACGGTTCGAAGAGGCGCGGGCCACGGGCCAACACGCGACGGATCGGGAATTCGCACGCGTCGTTGCGTGGTTGCAGAGCACGGAGACAGGAGACCGCGCCGAGCTCGCCGACTTGCCAGAGGATGCGGTGGCCTGGCGTGAAGTGGCGTCGTCGAGCGAAACGAGGATCGGCGCGGCGTGCGACCACTTCGAAGCATGCTTCGTGACACGCATGCGTAGGGAGGCGGAAGACGCGCAAATCGTCGTGGTCAATCACCATTTGTTTCTAGCCGACCTGGCCCTCCGGACGGGTCCCGGGGGTGCGCATGCGAGTGTCCTTCCGGCATACGACGCGGTCGTTTTCGACGAGGCTCATCAGATCGAGGACATCGCGACCGATTTCTTCGGCGTGCGGATCTCGAGCGCGCGCGTGGATGCGCTCTTGCGGGACGCCGAACGCTCCCTCGCCGCAGTCAACGCGCTCGAGGCGCTCAAGACCGGACCGGTTCGCGCGACGCTTGAAGGGACGCGCGAGTCGGCGCGGGCCTTCTTTGCGTTACTCGCATCCGGATCGCCCGCGGGAGACGCGCGTCGCGTCCTTGCCGAAGTCGCGCCGGCCGTGCGAACCGCGCATGCGCAACTTGACCTTCGGCTCGACGCGCTCGACGCGATCACGCGGGCCCGTCGCGAAGAGTCGATGCAAATCGTCGCGAGGCGCACTGCCGAACTCCGCGACGATCTGCGCGGCGTCATCGCGGGTGCTCGTGCCACCGACGATGGCGAGCTTTCGGATGTCGTGCGCTGGATCGACGTGCGGCCGCGCAATGTATCGCTTGGTGCCAGTCCGGTGGACGTCGGTCCGATGTTGCGCGCGCGGCTATTCGATCGGGTGCCCACGGTCGTTTGCACGAGCGCCACCCTGGCCACGTCCGTGCATGTGTCAGATCGCCCGCTCCGGTCTGGCCGGCGATCTGCCAGCTTTCATTTTGCGAAAGCCCGGCTGGGGGCTCCTCTGGAGACCGACGAGCTCGTCGTCTCATCCCCGTTCGACTTCTCGGCGCGCGCTGCCCTCTATCTCCCCGACGACCTCCCGGATCCGGCCGATCCTGCATTCGATCACGCGGCGGCGGATCGAATCGCGGAGCTGGTTCGGATGACGGGAGGCGGCGCATTTGTTCTGTGCACCTCCACGCGCGCGATGCGGTCGATCCATGCGCGGCTGCGAAGCCGCGTCGACGTTCCACTCTTCGTGCAAGTTCCACTCTTCGTGCAAGGGGAATGCCCCAAACATGTCCTCCTGTCGAGATTCCGTGCGAATGGCCATGCGGTCCTGGTTGCGACGATGAGCTTCTGGGAGG
>JALYHX010000154.1 GCA_030776305.1 Myxococcota bacterium | reverse complement strand
CGCCAGAACGTAGCGGCGGTCGTCTTTGCGCGCACACACGTACGTCGGCACGTCCGCGAGGATCGGCTCCTCGGCGAGGTAGTACCGGATCATGTCCGCCACCAAGGCACAAACCGCCTTGTCGTCGGCTACGCCATTGCCTGGCGCGTTCGCGATCGTCACGTTCCCAGCCGCATAAGCGCGCATCAGACCGGGGACGCCGAGGACGCTGTCGTTGCGGAGCATCTCCGGATCGAGGAAATCGTCGTCGATGCGGCGATAGACGACGTGTACACGCTGCCTTCCGCGCGTCGTTCGCAAGTAAAGCTTGTCGTCGTCGACGCAGAGATCGGACCCCTGCACGAGCTCGACGCCCATCGTGCGGGCGAGAAAGCTGTGCTCGAAGTACGCAGAGTTGTAGGGCCCGGGCGTCATGACGACGACAAAGGGATCGCTCGCGTGCGTACTTGCGCGCAGCGTCTCGCCGAGGCGGGCCGGGTAGTGGTCGACGCTTCGGACGCCCGCCGCCGCGAATATCGTCGGAAAGACGCGCTTGGTGACGGCGCGGTTCTCCATGACGTACGAGACGCCAGAGGGCGTGCGGAGGTTGTCCTCGAGCACGCGAAAGACTCCATCCGGAGATCGGATCAGATCGATTCCCGCCACGTGGATTCGGGCGCCCCGCGCGGGGCGGATCCCCCGAAGCTGAGGCAGGTAGTGCTTGGCCCCGAGGATCACTTCTGCCGGTACCCGCCCCGATGCGAGAATGCGCTGAGCGCCATAAACGTCGTCGAGGAAGGCCTCGAGCGCCCGGATGCGTTGTTCGAGTCCGCGCTCAACCGCGCGCCAATCGTGGGCGGGCACGATTCGCGGCACCAGGCAGAACGGGAAAATCTTCTCTGCTCCACGTTGATCGCTGTAGACGGAGAATGTCACTCCCTGGTTCAAGAGCGATTTTTCTGCGAGGGTTTGCGCGCGGGAGAGCTCGTCGGACCGCGCGCCAAGCAGCGCCGCCAAGGGCTGGAGCAGGTCCGCACGAACGGCGCCGCGACCGTCGAAGAGCTCGTCGTACGTGCTCGCGGGCGGCGAGTACGCGCCGAAAAGCGAGGGACGGTTGACGGCAGATTGCGAGGCGGCGATGGTCACGGCGTTTCGTCTCTTTCCGGGGTTGGCATCGGGTGATCGCCTGCGAAGCGGCGGAGGTCGAGGGTATGCGGCGCGTCGCGATGCGCGGATGCCGGCCGCACTGCAGCGGGCTGCGGAGACGGACTCTCGATGGTGAAGCGTTGCGCGCGTCGCGCGGCGGCTTCGAAACGGGTGAGCGGCGGCGTGTCGAAGGCTCTGCCCTCGGGATGCCAAACATGGTACGCGCAGGCGCCGAGCGAACGCCTCGCCCACGTATCGACGACTTCGATACGGAGCGGATGATGGATCCCGAGGTGCGGGTGAAGACTCGCCGGCGGTGCCCAAGCCCGGAATCGGACTCCGCCGACGGACTCATCGGCAAGGCCTGTCGGACGCAACGGAAGGTCGTAACCGTTGACCGTGACGGCGTGTCGTTCGGCAACCAGCCCTTCCGCACGGACTTCGATACGCTCCATCGAAGAATCCACATAGCGCGAAGTGCCAGCCGCCGTGATTTCTTCGCCAAGCACGTGCCACGGTTCCATAGCGTTTCGCAGCTCGAGCCGCACGTCGTCCGTTTGAAGGGCGCCGATGACGGGGCATCGGTGCTCGAGAAATGCGCGGTACGCTTCTCGTGGTAGCCCGAGGCCGGCGCGGTCGAGATGCGCCAACACGTCCTCGAAGTCCTTCCAAAGCCATGTCGGCAAGAGGAAACGATCGTGCAGTACCTGGCCCCATCGAACGAGAGGCCCGACGTGTGGTGCGAGAGCGAATGACGCGACGAGCGCGCGGACGAGCGCGACTTGCGCAACTACCATTCTCACGTGAGGGGGCATCTCGAACGCACGAAGCTCGACGATTCCTTGACGGCCCTGCGGACTCGCCGGGTCGAAGAACTTGTCGATGCAAATCTCCGTCCGATGACGGTTGCCGGAGACATCGACGAGTATGTGACGGAACAGGGAATCTGCGAACCAAGGCGGGGGCGGTACCCTCTCTGCACGCGGCGCGTGCGCCTGCTGTAGCGCAATCTCGAGCTCGTATAGAGCGTCATGTCTTGCCTCATCGAGGCGGGGCGCCTGAGAGGTTGGACCGACGAACAACCCCGTGAAGAGATACGACAGCGAGGGGTGATGCTGGATGAAGACGATCAGGCTCGCGAGGAGATCCGGTCGGCGTAGAAATGGGCTCGCAAGCGGTGTTGCTCCGCCGAGCGTGATGTGATTCCCTCCGCCGCTACCGGACGGGCGTCCGTCCAGCCCGTGTTTCTCGGTGCATAGACCCACGTTCAGCGCCGCG
>JALYHX010000153.1 GCA_030776305.1 Myxococcota bacterium | reverse complement strand
ACGCAATGACGCGTCCGGTCATCACGGGACCCGTCCGCAACTGCGGCAACGGCGGAACCGGCTTCTCGTGCGGAGGATCATCGTCGGCGTCGTACAGCGGCAGCGCAACAACCAATGGCGGCGACAGCGTCCAGGTGATCAGTCAAAGCGTCATCGGTCCGTATGAAACGGTCACGCTCCAATCGACCGACCCCACGGCGCTCGAAGCTTGGCTCAACGTGAACGGTTACGGGCTCCCCGACGCCTTTCGTCCGACGATCGCGGCGTATGTCAGCGAGGGCTTCGACTTCGTTGCCCTTCGATTGCAGCCCGGCCAGAGCGTTCATTCGATGCAGCCGGTGCGTGTGGTCACCCAAGGAGCGGACGCGAGGCTGCCCCTTCGGATGGTGGCGGCGGGCGTCGGCGCGCAAGTCGGGATCACGCTCTACGTCATCAGTGAAGGACGCTATGAGGCGAAGAGTCCTTTCTTCAACGGCCTCCTGGACGACTCGCGGCTCGTATGGCAGCGCGCGGAAAATCGCTCGAACTACCAGGAGCTTTCCCAGCAGCTGATGCAGAGTCACGCCAGCCGTACCTGGCTCACCGAGTTCTCGGGGACCACATCCCTGAAGCCGTCCCCGTACGGTGGGGTTGGATACTGCGGAGGCCGCGCCGACGGTGGCACTGGGATCGCGACGACCTCCCCAGGGCGATCGCTTGCGGACGTGTACCTTCTGCAGTGCCAGTGCAGGGCCGCAAACCATTGCGCCGACGCGGGGGCCAACCCTAGCGGGGATGCTGGCTGCAACCTCGACCCGTGCGGCGACTTCGACGATCTCGACGTGGCGCTCGTTGGTCTGCATCCGCAAGACACGTGGGTAACGCGCATGCGGGCGCTGTTGCCGGTCGACGCGCTGTCCGAAGGCGACTTGCAGATCCAGGCCACGAGTCCCCAGGCCCCCGTGTCCAACCAGCACGCGGCGAATTCCTACGACGACCCGAGCTACAGTCCGTGCGGCACCAAGGGTGGATGCAGCGCGAGTGCCGCACAGGTCAGCCCATTCGAGAAGTCGCTCGTCATCGGGGCGTTCGGTTTCGTGGGCGCGGCGCTCGTTCGACGGCGCCGCCGATCAAGGTAGTAACGCGCCGATCGTCAATAGAACGCGTGTGTTGATGCCGGCGCCCATGACCCAGCTCAGTCCCGACGCGATGTCCACGGGGTAACGAGACGTCCACAAGTACTGCATCCCGCCGCCGAAACCGAGAAACGCACTCCTCCCGAGCTCCACTTGTCCGCCCATGTCGAGCGCCGGGCCGATACCCGGCAGCCCGAAGCGACGGCCGTAGTAGTCGATGCTGTACCAACCGGCCACGAGCGAAGAGCCCATGAAGAAACCATGCATTCCGCGGCCCGCCGTAAACCATCGGCAGCCGATTTCGGCGCCGAAGCCCCAGACAGGGGCGCTGCCGCCGTACTCCATGGATGGCACGACACGGGAGGCGTAGTCCCCGTGAATGTTTAGGAGGAGCGCGAAGTCAGGCGTAACGAGGCGCTCCAGATCGGCACTGTAGCGGCCGATGATCACCGCAAGCGGATTGAAGCCGACGGCCCATTTCGCGGGCGGCGGCGGGGCTTGGAATTCTCTATCCTGCGCGTGGCCGTCGCGCGCCGTGGCGAAAAGGGACGCGAACAGCATCGGACCCAAGCGACCGGCGGCACGCATGGACATTCAGGGACGCAACGTGTTGTCGACGGTCACTCGTCGGAGCATCCTCCGGTGGGCCTGCCGATGCCAGAGGCGAGTTGCTCGCCCATGGCGACTCACGCAACCGCTCACGGATGGCCCTTGCGTTCTCGAGCGCTTCCCGTACACCCCGGCAAGGGAACGCCCGAGCATGCCTGCAACTGCGGAACACCCCTACGCGTCTTTCGTGCATCTCGTGCAGAAGCCGGCGCGCTATCTCGGTGGCGAATTCGGGGCGCGCACGAAGAATTGGGACGCGGTCGAGGCGCGCATCTGTCTCGCGTTTCCGGATGTCTACGACATCGGCATGAGCCATCTCGGTTTCAAGATTCTCTACAGGCTGCTGAACGATGACCCACGCACGCTGGCCGAGCGCGCTTACGCGCCGTGGATCGACATGCAGGCGCAGCTGTTGGCTCGTGGCCTCCCGCTCGTCTCCTGCGAGAGCGCGCGACCCCTGCGTGACTTCGACGTGGTCGGCTTCTCCCTGCAATTCGAGCTTACGTACACGAACGTGCTTACGATGCTCGACCTCGGCGGGATTCCGCTTCTTGGCGACGCGCGCGGCGAGACAGACCCGCTGGTCATCGCGGGTGGGCCGACAGCGACGCACCCGGAGCCGCTCGCACCCTTCATCGACGCCATCGTGATCGGCGATGGCGAAGAGCGCGCAAGCGAAATAGCGCTCACGTGGACCACGCTGAAACGCGCCGGCGTGTCGCGAGAAAGACGGCTCCGTGCGCTCGCAGGACTGGCTGGGGTTTACGTTCCATCGCTGTATGCAACGCGCGTCGACCCCGACACCGGATTCACGGTCGTCGACCGCGCCTTGATCAGCGGTGCGCCGCTGCCAGTCCAACGCACGATCGTCGAGGACTTGAACCGCTTTCCGTTCCCGGACGACAGTCCGATTGGGGGGCCGGAGGCCATCTTCGATCGGATGTCGATCGAGATCGCTCGCGGGTGTACCGAGGGGTGCCGCTTCTGCCAGGCGGGCATGATCTATCGTCCGGTGCGCGAGCGCGACCCGGAGCAGATCGTCGCCACGGTCGTCAACGCGGTAAAGAAGAGTGGCTACGACGAGGCGAGCCTCACGTCATTGTCCACGGCTGATTATTCATGCATTGCGCCGCTCGTGAAAAAGGTGGCAGACGAGCTCTCGCCGAAACACGTATCGCTGGGTGTCTCGAGCTTGCGTGCATACGGCCTCGAAGAAAACGTGCTCGACGACATGGCACGTGTGCGCGCCACGGGGGTCACATTCGCCCCTGAGGCAGGAACCCAGCGCATGCGCGACGTGATCAACAAGAACGTGACCGAGGAGCAACTGCTACAGACCGCGGAGCGCGTGTTTTCGCGGGGGTGGCAAAGCATGAAGCTCTACTTCATGATTGGCCTCCCCTCGGAGCGCGAAGAGGACGTGCGCGCAATCGCGCAGGTGGGGGGCCGCGCGCGCGCCACAGGAAAGCGTGCGAAGAAAGCGGTTGGCGCCCCAGGAACGCCCAAGGTCACCGTTAGTGTCTCGACGCATGTTCCCAAGCCGCATACGCCATTCCAATGGTCGGCAATGGACGCGCCAGCAGACATACGTCGCAAGCAGCGCTGGCTCGACGAAGAGGCGCGGCTCGCTGGGGTCGACTTGCGCATACACGACTGCGAGGCGTCGTGGCTCGAGGCGGTATTTGCTCGGGGCGATCGCGCGCTCGCACCGGTGCTCGCGCGGGCATATCGGGCCGGCGCTCGCTTCGACTCTTGGGATGATCAAAAGAAAATGAACGTCTGGGAAGATGCGTTCCGCGCCGAGGGAGTGGACCCGGCGAAGTACCTCGGGACGATCCCGGTGACCGCGCGACTTCCTTGGGACCACATCGACGTCGGCCTCGAAGACGGCTTCTTGCTCCGTGAATACCGCAAGGCGCTGAAAGACCAGTTGTCGCTACCGTGCGGGAAGGTCGCCGGGGCATTCGTGCATGCGACGAACCTGAAAGACGCCCAAGACGATGCCCGAAAGCTCGTGTGCTACGACTGCGGCATCGCGTGCGACCTTGGTGCGATGCGGGAACAACGGCTCGTCTTCTTGCGCACGCTCGGGGCGGAGGAGCCACGTGCAATCGCACCTCCGCCGAGCCGCGGGATCCAGACGAAGCGGCCCCCGGTTCGCCAGGCGCAGGGGGAGCCACGGCGCTACCGCTTTGTTTACGAGAAGGTCGGAGCCGCTGCCTTCCTGTCGCACCTGGACGTCGTCCGAGCGCTGCCCCGCGCGTTTCGGCGGCTGGAGCTTCCGCTCTACTACTCGCGCGGCTTTCATCCGAAACCGGACATGACCTTTGGCCCGGCGCTGTCGCTGGGCGTCGCAAGTCTTTGCGAGGTCGTCGATGTCAAAATCGCTGCGGACTTGGATGCATCATCGATGCTCGATGCTCTCTCGGCGGGCGCCCAGCCGGGACTTCGGTTCACCGGCGGCGCTGCCCTCGCAACGGGCGATCCTTCGATCTCCCGTACGATCGATACAGCGCGATACGCCGTCGGAATTCCCCGCGCGGCGATCGAACCCCGCGGTGGCGAGGCCTGGCTACTCTCGCGCATCCAGTACGCATTGGCGTCGAGCGAGCTCATCGTCGTGCGTCGAATCGAGGGCATAGGTAAGCGCGTGGACGTGCGCGGGTTTCTCCGATCGATCGACTTGACCGATCATGCCAAGGAGGGACTCGTTCGCGCCGGAATCGTCGGCGCCCTCGTGACGTTGAGCGTCGAGGTCGAGGTCCGCGGTTCGGGGGGCGTGAAGATCGCCGAGGTCATCGAAGCGCTGTGCGGCGATCCCGATGTCCCGCACCGTGCCGTGCGTATGGCCCTCGGCGCGAGGCGCCCAGATGGATCGCTGGTCTTGCCCCTCGACCTCGATGCTCTCCGCGGTATCCGCTCATCGGGTGTGGTTGCAGCCCAGTCTCCTTCGGGGAACGGCGCGGGCGTTTCGCAGGGCTAGAGCCCCGCGGGCCCTATCGCGGCGCCGTCGTGGCTCGAGCTCGCGGTGCGCGGCGCGCGGTCGGGGCGCCAAGGCCCAGCATTCGTAGCGCGCGGCAGACATCAGGGTCTTTGCATGGCCCGACGTTCCCGCCATGGGGTAACCAGGCGGCACTCCACGTGCCGTCGTCTCCGTGTCCCAGAACCGCACGATCGCGCACGTCCGGGCCCCGCCACACTGGCGGTGAATGCAGTAGCGCCGATTCGCGGTCACTGGTTTCGACGGCGCCGAAGGGAAACCGAATCGTTGGCATGAGTCCTACCCGCTGAACAGGCGTGCCATCGGGTAGCGCATAGAGAAGCGTCGTCAGACGTAGTGTTCCCGTGTGCGCGTCGTCGTCGATGTATTCTTGCGCGCAACCTTTGCCAAACGTGGTGCCGCCGACCGTAGGGCCTCGACGATAGGCTGCGAGCGCACCGGCAATCATCTCCGCGGCGCTCGCGGTGTCGCCGTCGACGAACGACGCGACCGGACCTCTCCAGCGATCGACGACTGGCGGCTCCGGTGCTCGGTCGGTTTCGAGCGAACCGTCTCTTCGTTTCATGGGAAAGAGCGGCGCTCCAGGAATGAACAAGCCGAGCGCATCGATCGCCCCGTCAGTCGAGCCTCCGCCGTTGCCGCGCAGGTCGAGGACGACCGCCGTCATCGGCCGACCCGGTTGCTCACGCTGATGCAGAAGTGCGCGTGTCAGGGCATCGCCGAGGTCGTCGCGTACGTCGTGAATGGCCACGATGACCGCGTCCCCATCGCCGTATTCCACTCGCTCGATGGGCAGCTCTTCGCCGTCTTCGGAAGCGCCGCCCGTGGCGCTTGACTCGGCGGCAGTGCCGTCCAGCCAGGTCGTCAATGGCAGCCTTTCTCCGGGACGCAGCACGACGGCTTGCGCAGATGGCCGGGCGTCGCACGCGGCGAACCCCAATTGCTCCGTCTGCTCGAAGCTGAGGCCGCCCGTGGGCATGCCCGCCAGCGAGAGCACGACGTCACCGTCGGCGAGCGGCGGCGCGGCGCCGGATTCGATCCTCACACCGAGCGCCGTACGATCGGACTTATCCCACAGTCGGGACGGTGGACGAGCTTCGAGATCGACCTCGTATACACTCGACTCCTCGTCGAGCGGGGCCCACGCACCATGCGGGTCGATCGTCGGCACGTACGCGCGCACCGCCGCAGCAAGAACGACTCGCGCCCAACCATTGGTATCGAGCGGCGGAAAGTAGCGGCCACGAGCACGATCTCCGTAAGATTGAGCGGAAGCGCCAAGCTCGCGCTCGATGACCCCGATACGGCGGCCGAGCGTCGCAGCGAGTGCCCTCGCCGGTCGGGTGACCGTAGCTCCTTCGAACGCGGTCGCGGCCGCCGCGGTTTGCATGTCCTCGCCGTCCGAGGTCCGGGCGAATGATTCGTCGAAGACGGTACGAAGTTCGGACACCCAAATCACCAACTCGGAGCCGAGTTCGTGTGCGACCGCGCAGTCCGTCGAGCCTCTGCCCTCCAAGTCGGCGAGGAGGTCTGCCGCCCGGCGCTCAAAAGACTCGGCAATGGGCGTATCTGGAGCGACACTCCACAGGCCGTACGGATCGAGCCAATCCGCGGCAGCTTCGGCGAGTGCCTTGGCATCGACCGGGTCGGGGGGGTATGCGAGCTGGCTTCGCGCCTGCGCCACGATGGCACGAGCGGCTTCACACGAAAGCGCCGGTGCCTGCCCCGTGGGAATACGGAACGCCCGGGTGCGTGCGTCATCGGCGGTCGTCTGTGGTGCGTGTTCGGCGGACGTCTCCTCTGCAAGGGCGCGCGGGGGCGCGGGGAGGCTGCGCATCACGGTGGCCTTCCATCGAGCCACGGAGAGCAGCACAACAATCAGGGCGGCCGTGCCGACCGCCATCCATACGACGCGCCGGACCATCCCGACCATGGGGACGCCAAGCCTAGCAGGGGCTTCCCACACAGCGGGAGTTTGTGGCGGCATGCGCGGCCCACCCTCAGCGCCCGAGCTGTGCTAAGCCGCGAAGCCGAAGGAGTGCACGGACGATGCCGAGCCTGACCGAAGCCCTCACAGCGGATTCAAAGAGGAACGCCGTCATCGATGACTGTCTCTCGCTTATCGACGCCGAGGTGGCCGACAAGAGGGGACTCACCGGGCTGGCCATCAAAGCGGGCTACAGAACAGTTCAGGGGATCAAACCCGGTTTCGTGCGGCAGGTCGTGACCGATTTGCTGCCTGAGTTCGCTCGAACGCTGGATCCGCTTTACCAAGAGGCGAAGATCCAGGGCAGGGGGATACGCGAACACCTCAGCGCCAGCGCTGTCCGCGTAGCCGAAGCGCTCCTGTCGATTACCGACGAGAAAGCGAACCGCTCGAAGAGCGGAATGGTCAAGGGGACGTACGACAAGCTTCGTGGAACTGCGAAGAAAAGCGTCGAGGCGGCGGTACCGCGCCTTGCCGCATTGATCGAGAAGCATGCGCCGTGAACAGCGGGAGTCGGTTCTGGTCTCGACGGACTGGCTCCAGGCGCATCTCGCGGACGCTGAGTTGCGCTTGGTGGACATCCGCGGAAAGATCCTCCCCCCGGGGGTCAAGCCACGTTATCTGCCGAAGCGCGCGGAATACGAGCGTGCACATGTGCCCGGTGCCGTGTTCGTCGACTGGACTCGCGATATCGTCGATAAGTCCGATCCCATTCCCGCTCAGATCGCCAAACCCGAAGCTTTCGCGGAGAAGATGGGCGAGCTGGGGATCGGTGACGAGACGCTCGTCGTAGCGTACGACGATTACAATCATATATTCGCCGGCCGGTTGGCATGGGCGCTCCGTTATTACGGTCACACGGCCGTGCGCATCCTCGATGGTGGGTGGTCCCGCTGGCTCGACGAACGGCGACCGACCACGGTCGCGCCACCGGCGTCTGCACCGGCGCATTTTAGTCCGCGCAGTCATCCCTCTTTACGCATGACCGCCGACGACGTGGCGCGCGCGCTTGGTCGGAGCAACCTCCTTCTCATCGATGCGCGCACGCCAGACCAGTTCGCGGGGCGCGTGACCGCGGCTCGCCGCGGCGGGCACATTCCCGGCGCACGGAACGTGCCCTATTCGCGATTGGTCGACGCGAGGACCGGCACGTTCCTGCCCAATGACGAGCTTGCGCGCGCATTCAATGAGGCGGGAATCGACGTCGCCAAGCTGCCCGAGAACGTCGTCGTGTATTGCAACGGCGGCGTCTCATGCACGGTGCCGCTGCATGCATTGCACATGCTCGGCCGCGACGACGTCGCAGTGTACGACGGTTCTTGGAACGAGTGGGGCGACGATGATGCACGTCCCATCATTC
>JALYHX010000152.1 GCA_030776305.1 Myxococcota bacterium | reverse complement strand
CGCGACCGCGAGCGCACCCGGTGAGGGTGCGCCGACCACCGCCGAGGCCGGTGCGTTCATCGATGACGTCGAGGAGCACTTGCATCGCCTATGGGCTTCGCGCGATCAGGCGAGCTGGGTCAACGAGAACTTCATCACGAACGACACCGAAGCTCTTTCGGCGGCCGGCGAGGAGGCGACCGCCGCGTACGTCGGTGAAGTGATCAAGCGTTCGAAGCGCTACGCCCCGCTCCGAGACGACCTCCCCGCGGATGTCGCACGAAAGCTCTATTTGCTTTCGATTGCGCAGACGGTTCCGGCACCGCGCGATGCGAAGATGCGCGTCGAGCTCGCTGGGATCGAGGCATGGATGACGAGCGCATACGGCAAGGGGCAATACTGCCCGCCAGTCGGCTCTGGGCTAATCGATTACGTCAAATCGGAAAAGGGGATGCAGGCCGCGGTGTGCCTGCACCTAGACGAGATGTCCCGCGTGCTCAGGACGAGTCACAAACCGGAGGAGCTCATCGAGAGCTGGCGCGGCTGGCACGCGATCGCGGCTCCGCTGAAAGCGAAATTCGTGCGCTACGTAGACCTTGCGGATCAGGGGGCACGGGAGATTGGCTTTTCCGACGTAGGGGCCCTCTGGCGCACGGGTTACGACATGTCGCCCGATGCGTTCGAGCTGGACGTCGAACGATTGTGGGCCGAGGTCAAGCCGCTCTACGACGCCCTCCATTGCTACGTCCGCGCAAAGCTCCGCGCAAAATATGGCAGCGATAAGGTCCCCGACCACGCGCCCATCCCGGCACATTTGCTCGGCAACATGTGGGCGCAAGAGTGGAACAACATCTACGACATAGTCGCGCCCTTCCCGACGGAACCGGCTCTCGACGTGGGCCGGAAGCTCAAGTCAGACCACTGGGATGCGATGAAGATGGTGCGCCAGGGGGAACGGTTCTTTACTGCCCTCGGCTTCGATCCACTTCCACCCACGTTCTGGGAGCGCTCGCTCCTGACACGCCCGCGCGATCGCGACGTCGTCTGCCATGCGAGCGCGTGGGACGTGACTTGGAACGGAGATCTCCGGATCAAGATGTGCATCGAGCCGACCGAAGAAGACTTCGTCACGATCCATCACGAGCTCGGCCACCTCTTTTACTTCCAGCGTTATGGTCACCTGCCGATCCTCTTTCAGCAAGGCGCCAACGACGGGTTCCACGAGGCCATCGGAGACACGATGGCTCTCAGCGTCACGCCCGAATACCTGAAGACCATCGGCCTTCTGGATACTCCGCAGATCGGGGACCGGATGCGCATCAATCAACAGATGAAGATGGCACTCGCGAAAGTCGCATTTTTGCCGTTCGGGTTACTCATCGACAAATGGCGATGGGAGGTATTCTCCGGCAAGGTGACACCCGCCGACTACAACGCAGCCTGGTGGAGGCTCAAGGAGCAGTATCAGGGCATCAGCGCGCCCCTTCCGCGTAGCGCCGAAGACTTCGATCCCGGCGCGAAGTTTCATGTCGCATCCAGCACGCCGTACGTTCGATATTTCCTTGCGCGTGTCTACCAGTTTCAATTTCACAAAGCGCTCTGCGAAGCGGCCGGTCACGCGAGCCCGCTCGATCGGTGCTCGATTCACGACAACAAATCTGCAGGCACCAAATTGATGGGGATGCTCTCCCTCGGAGCGAGCAAAGCGTGGCCCGATGCCCTCGAGGCCGTCGGCGCAGGCCGGCGAGCCGATGCGCGACCGATGCTCGAGTACTTCGCTCCGCTCATCAAGTGGCTCGCCGATCAGAACAAGGGACAAAGGTGCGGGTGGTGACGCCGTCTGTGAAAACGTTCCGCGTGGCGACGCTCAACATTTGGAACCGCTTCGGGCCATGGGAGCAGCGCCTCGCCGCCATCCGTTCGGGCGTGAGGGTAATCGTGCCGGACATCCTCGGCCTCCAGGAGGTGATTCGCCTGGACGCAACGGAGGGCGATGGACTCGATCAGGCCCACGCCATCGCGGACGGTCTCGGCTATCACATCGCCTACGGTTGTGCGGCCGGCGAGCGCTGGGGCAACGCTACGCTGTCGCGCTGGCCCATTTCGCGCAGCGAGGTGTTCGACCTTCCACGCGGCGGCACCGGCGAGAAGCGCACCCTCCTTTTTTCGGAGATCAAGGCTCCATTCGGCTCGATCCCGTTCTTCGTCACGCATCTCAATTGGAAGTTCGACGAGGGGCACGTGCGCGAGGTCCAGGTGCGCGAAATCGTCCAGCGCATCGATACGCTGGTCCGCCCAGATGGTTTTCCGGCGATCCTCGTCGGTGACTTCAACGCAGAGCCGGATGCCGATGAAATCCGCTTCCTGCGCGGTCTCACGTCGCTCGGCAGATCGCGGCGAGTGTATTTTCAAGATGTCTTTGCAATCGCGGGTGACGGCTCCCCCGGCGCCACGTTCGTGCGCCGCAACCCTTTCGCCGCTTCCGTATGTGAGCCCGACCGACGTATCGATTACATCTTCGTGCGGGGTCGCGACGAGCGGCTGCGCGGAGAGACTTTCGGCGCGCGCGTGTGCTTCGACGAACCCGTGTGCGGGATCTTCCCAAGCGACCATCTGGGGGTCGTGGCCACGCTTCGCGCCGAATAGCCGTCGGCATCGAGTCTCTGACACGGCGCGGCATGCGCATCGGCGCCCCAAGCGTCGCTTCATCGGGAATAGGGAGTCCCTCCGCTTGTTTTTGGCCGCGGCTCCTCATGGTTGACAGGACAACGCCTGCCGCTACGATGCGCCGCGTTTCCCCCAACGCGGTCCGATTCGTTTCATTTGGGAGCTCGAGTTCTCCGGGCTTGTTGTTGGGGCAATCATGACGTTTCACGGTTGCACCGCACGCCAGAAGGCGGGCGTGTTGGGTGCGCGATTCTCCCTGGAGCATGGAAGCCGGAGCACTCGGAATGTCCAACGACGTAATGATCTACGCGAATGACCTGTCGAAGAGCTTCGGGTCCTTCCGGGCGCTCGACAAGATCAACTTTGAGGTAAAACGCGGAGAAATTGTTGGCTTTCTGGGGCCGAATGGCGCCGGCAAGTCCACGACCATGCGCATTTTGACCTGCTTCATCTCGCCGACCGGCGGCACCGCCCGCGTCAATGGCCATGACGTGTTCGACGAGTCGCTCCAGGTCCGCGAGAGCCTCGGATACCTCCCGCAGCGCGCGCCGCTGTACCTGGAAATGAGCGTCCTGGAGTACCTGCACTTCGCGGCCGACCTGCGTCACCTGGACGCGGAGAAGTTCCGGAAGCGTGCCACGAGCGTCGTCGAGGTGTGCGGCCTCGCGCAGGTCCTCGGCAAAGAAATTCGGTACCTGTCGCACGGCTATCGCCAGCGCGTCGGTCTTGCGCAAGCTCTCATTCACGACCCTCCGATCCTGATCCTCGACGAGCCGACCAGCGATCTCGATCCGAACGAGAAGTCGGAATTTCTCGATTACCTCAAGCAGATCGGCCAAGAGCGCACGGTCATGCTGTCGACCCACAACCTTGCCGAGGTGGAAGCTTCGTGTGCGCGTGCGATCATCGTCTCGCGCGGACGAATCGTAGCCGACGGGCCTCTCGATGAGATCCGCGCGAAGAGCGGTCGCGTGCGCTACGTCCTGGCCGTTCAGGAGGCCATGGCGGGCGCCACGTACCGAGGCAGGGGGTCGCCGCCGAAAAAAGCGGAGGTCGAAGAAGCGCTGGGCAAGATCGCGGGGGTCAAGAAGCTAGGCGAGCTGCCGACCGACGAGCGCGCCCACGCGTACGAGGTGGTCAGCGACCGGGATGTCGACCTCCGGCCGGAGATCTTCAAGCTGGTCGTCGACCGTGGTTGGGTACTCCTCGAGCTGCACCGCGATGCACAAACGCTCGAGGACGTGTTCCGTAGCTTGACCATCGGCGACGAGCGGCGAAACCGCCAACTCGGCGCGGCGACCGACGGGAGCGAACGCAACGACGGCGACGACGAGGACGACGACGACGAGAGCGAGGACGAGGCCGGCGACACGGCGGCATCCCCCGTGGGTGAAACGGTCGCGAAGGCCGATCGGAGCTGATCCATGCGAAACATATTGATCATCGCCCGCCGCGATCTGCGGGCACAATTCAACTCTCCCGTGGCGTACGTCGTTCTCGGCGGGGCGATCCTCCTGCTCGGGGTCCTCTTCTTTCTCATTCCGCGCATGGGGGGTGGTTTTTTGGTCGGAAGTTTCTGGGAGCTCGATCACGCGTCGATGGAGCCGCTCTTTCAGTACCTGCCCCTGCTCATGTGCCTGTTCGTCATCCCGGCGGTCACCATGCGTTCACTTGCGGCAGAGAAGGGCTCCGGCACGCTCGAGCTACTCATCACGCTCCCCGTTCGCGACAGCGAGGTCATCCTCGGCAAGTACGTCGCCGCTTGCGCGATGGTACTCATCCTCCTTCTGGGCACGCTCCTCTACCCCATTGCAATGTTCAAATGGCCATGGCACCTCGGGGCCTTGGACTGGGGGCCCGTGTGGTCGGGATATATCGGGTGCACGCTCTTCGCATTCGCGGGAGTCGCGATCGACATGATGCTGTCCAGCCTGACCGAGAGCGACGTCATTGCCTTTTTCATGACCGCAGCCGTTCTGGTCGTGCTCTACGCGGTCGGTTGGGTGGTTTCGGTGGTGCCCGGTGGATTGGGCGATGCCCTCGGC
>JALYHX010000151.1 GCA_030776305.1 Myxococcota bacterium | reverse complement strand
CCGGCCCCCCCGGCCCAATACGTCCAGCCGATGTACACGTCGGGATTCGCCGCAAGGTGCTTGAGCTCGTTGTCGATCGCCTGCATGCACTGCGCGCTTGCGCGGATGGAGATGCCCGCCGAAAATTCTCCAAGGAATCCTCGCGCGTGATTCGCTTTCAGCCACGCGGTGAAAGGCTGCAGCTGGGTGACCGCGCTGTTGACGTCCGAGCAAGTATCGCTGCCCCCGCCGCCGGACACGTCTGGGTAAACGTGTACTTCGAATGCCATGTTGTTCGCGGGATCACTGATGTTCTTGAGCGTGTCTGAAACGGTCGGCCATGTCTTGGCGTCGGCCCACGCGTTCCCTTCGATCAAGATCAAGTTGTTCGCCCCGACGCTTCGTATGGCCGTGACCGCCGCTTGTGCGGCATCGGGCCAGGTCTGGTTGGTATTGAGGCCATTCGGCTCGTTCATGAGATCGAAAACGACATGGCCGTTGTTCTTGTAGAGCGTGGCCAATCGCTTCCAAAAATCGGCGAAAGCCGAGTTCGGAAGCGCCCCAGAACCGAGCATGTCCGCATTCGCTCCCGACGCGATTTGCGACGCGGACGCATACCGCCCGTAGTTGTGGGCATCGAGCAGAACGGTCGCCCCGGCCGCGACCATGTCGGCGACGGCTGTCTGAAAGGCCGCGAGCTCGCCCGCGTCGAAACTCGACGTGAGCGCTCGCTGCAGCCGCTCCCATCGGAAGGGCATGCGGAACGTATTCATACCCTTGCCCCGATAGTACGGGTACGCCATGTGCGCATACCCACCCGCGTACATCCCCGCATTGGGCACCAGCGAATCGGGGTAATAATAATCATTTGGAATGGTACCGAGAGTCTTACCCCCGAATGTCCCGCCGGTGCTCGCCGCGAACTCGGCACCGGCCAGAGACACGCCGCGGTACGGGAGCACCGGAAATAGCGTTGGAGCCGGCGTGGGCGCGGTCGCGATGGCGTCATCAATCGAGCCGGAATCCTTCATGGTCGTCGGAGCATCCGCGGCACTGGCTCCAGACGCATCGTTGGCCCTCGCGGCGTTCGGGCTGGCCCCGCTGCTGCTGCTGCTGCTGCTGCCGCCGCCGCCGCTCCCGCTAGAAGATCCGCCGGCGTCCTGCAGCCAGTCCGACAAGCCGGCTGCATTCGCTCCACCACAACCAAATGTCGTCCAGCACAACAGGCCGCAGATGATCGTCGCGCGCATCTCGTACCTCCGATGAATCGGGAGGGCGTTAGGACGCTTCACCGAAGACACAAGGCTGACACGACGAAACAGCGCCGCGCAAGGCCGACGTCAACCCACCCGCACGCCGAGATTCGCCGAGCTGATTACTACTCGTGCTCGTCCTGCCGCGATACGCACACGGGCACCTCGGCCGTTTAACCGTCGACGCGCACATTTTGACGTTCGACGCAAGAACGCGCGTGGCCGCGGGCAGCATGCTAAGAGCACGCGCTCGTCATGATCGTCCTCAGCAATGTCACCAAACGGTTCGGCCCGAAGGTCCTCTTCGAGAACGTCAGCCTGCAATTCGACCCCGGCAAGCGCTACGGCATCACGGGGGCCAATGGATCCGGCAAATCGACGCTGCTCGAGATGCTCGCCAAACACGACGATTGGGACGCCGGGTCGATTGTCATTCCGGGGGGACTTAAGCTCGGAATCCTCGAGCAGAATCATTTTGTCTACGACGAGCAGCGGATCCTCGACACGGTCATGGCCGGAAAAGCCGAGCTATGGGCGGCGATGGTCGAGAAGGACCGATTGCTGGCGGGCGAGGTCGACGATGCCGCCGGAATGCGATTGGCGGACCTCGAAGGGGTCATCGCTGAGCAAGAGGGCTATTCAGCTGAAAGCGAGGCGTCGGAGCTGCTGGTGGGACTGGGCATCCCAGCCGAGAAGCACGCAGACGCAATGCAGAGCCTCCCGAGCGGCTACAAGCTGCGTGTCTTGATCGCGAAGGTTCTTTTCGGACGACCGGACGTGATGCTCCTCGATGAGCCGACCAATCATCTCGACCTCGAATCCATTCACTGGCTCACGCGCTTTCTCGTGGACGAATTCAGCGGAACCCTGCTGGTCGTCTCGCACGATCGACACTTCCTCAACTCGGTCGCGACCCACATTGCCGACATCGACTACCGGACGATCACCATCTACACGGCGAACTATGCCCAATTCGTCACGGCCAAATATGAGAACCACCAACGCGCCGAGGGCGTGGCCCAAGGGGCCAAGAAGAAAATCGGCGAGCTGCAGGATTTCGTGCAGCGCTTCGGGTCCCATGCCTCCAAGAGCAAGCAGGCGCAAAGTCGTCTGAAACAAATCGAGAAGTTGGAGGAAATTGTAGAGACCAAAGGCGCCAAGCGCTCGAGTCTCGTGCGGCCCTACGTTCGATTCGAGTTCGAGAAACCGAGTGGGCGCGACGTGCTGCGTGTCGATGGAGCGCGCAAAGCCTTTGGTCCAAAGGTGGTGCTCGACGGTCTCAGCCTGAACGTGAACAGGGGGGATCGCATCGCGGTGATCGGGCGAAGCGGCATCGGAAAATCCACGATGCTCAAGCTACTCGTCGGTGCGTACAAGGGACTCGATGCGGAGACCAAGCCCTATGTGCTAGCCCCAGACACGGGTGAGATCCGCTGGGGACACGACGCCAGTGTCGGCTATTTCGCGCAGGACCATCATGAGGCGCTCGGCGAGACGGGCCGCGGGACCACGCCATATGAGTGGCTGTACCGCTTCGACAAGCAGCGTCCACAGGAAGAGATTCGCGCCGCCCTCGGTCGTTTGCTGTTCAGCGGAGACGCCGCGCTGAAACCGACGGAGGCACTCTCTGGTGGGGAAGCGGCCCGGCTCCTGCTCGGCAAGATGGTGCTCGGGCGTCACAATGCGCTGGTACTCGACGAGCCCACCAACCATCTCGACATCGAATCGATCGAGGGGCTGCTCGAGGGACTGCTCAAGTTCCAAGGCACGGTGCTGTTCGTGAGCCACGACCACCACTTCGTCGCCCGGCTGGCGACGCGCATCGTCGAATTGCGCGACCGAGACCCGGGAGACGACCAAGAGGGATGCCACGTCGTCGAGTTCAGCGGCACGTACGAGGAACTCCTCGACAGGGCTGCGCGGAGAAAAACTGCCTGATCGCGCCGCCGAGAACTTGGCGAAGAAGCCGGCGACCTGCGGCCTGAAAGCGTCGATGCGTGGCCGAAGCATGAAAGACGTCTATCTTGGCGATCTCATATTTCTGCGAGGAAAACGTGGCGCCGCGATTGGCGCGCGCATTCGCACGCGACGGTGGAACGACCCGCTCGAGCAAGGAGACGGTCACCGTCTCCTCGTTTGCCGCTATCGGCCGCGTGGTGTTCCGAAGGATCGTGAGACTTGGAACTCCTGGATGCCCCGGCTCGGGCCGAGCCGTGAGCTACACGCCGAATATTACGGCAAGCGCGGCCCTCCCATTCCCTGGGTGGAATACCGCAAACGCTACCTGGGTGAGATGCGTGAGCAGCGGAAGACAGTCGCCGCAGTGTCTGCTGGCGTCGCTGCCGGAGAGACGGTCACGCTCTTGTGCTCGTCCGCATGCGCAGACCCGGCCCGGTGCCACCGCACCCTGCTCAAGGGACTTATCATCGCCATGGTCCCACCGCCCTTCGACCTCTCCAAGCCAGAGCGAGCACACCGAACGCAAGCCACGAACGGTCCCCGTCGTCACCATTCATGAGTTTGCACCCGCAACCTCCCTTTCCACTTGGGGCGTTGCCGAAGCTGGGTCCGCCGGAGTCCGAGCCAGTGACCGAGCCGGTCGTTGACGCTCCGCTCGAACCGCTGCTTATCACACCGCTGCTTCCACCCAGTATGCCCCCCTCGCTTCCGCCCATGGCACCGCCATCGGTACGGGAGCCGCCGCTGCTTGAACCGCCGCCACTGCTACCGCTACCGCCGCTTGACCCGCTTCCGTCGCGCAAACCGCTGTCATCCATTGCCACGCCACCGTCCCCACCGCCGTACGCAAGACCTGTGTCGAAACACCCGAGGTCAGGGGCTTTGCCACTGTACGGAAAACCTATGTTCGTGCCTTTCGCAATCAGCGCACTGGCCGCTGCCAGCCGGAGAAATGGCACGATCGGAAGACTCCCGTCCGCCCGGCGTTCGCTGGCCATGCCCGCAAAGCACGTCATGTCCGTGGGCTTACAGCACGGCTGCCCTCCGGGGGCGTACGGCGCAGGGCAGGAGGCGGGGGGTGCGAACGCAACGCTCTGGAAGTCCGCGTCGGTCACCGTCAGATTCAAGGCTGGGTCCCAGGAATTGAACTGATCGCTGATGGGCCCGCCATTGGTCATGTTCGAAAGGAACGCATGGCCATCGTTCGAATACGCAATGTTGTTCCGCAGGATTCCCACGGACGTGACGGTCGCGCCGTTCAAGCCAAGCATGTTCACGTCGGTCCCGTTGTTGAAAGAAGTGTTGTTGGAGAAAAACGGGGAGGCAATTTCGTGATTGGCATAGAGGCCATTGGCCTTGTTGTAAAATGCCGCATTGAATCGGACGTTGTGCTGGGGCGTGGGCGATGGCACGTTGGATTGGGGCAGACCATAGCCGCCACCTTTGAATCCGTTACCGTTGCCTGCCACCAGCGGAACCGGTTGCCCGCCGTTGACTGCATCGGGCTTGTATCCCTGGTACCACGCCCAGGAGTATTCCACCGTGCAGGCCTCGCTTGCGTTGATGAAATCCCAGGCGTCGTCGCTGTTCCACCAGGCGCGGCACCCGCGAAAGACGTTGCCGGTATCGCCCGCGAGCCTCGGGTGGCAGCCGAATCCGTCGGCACTTTGTCCGTCTCCATTGGAGGTCAACGTGTCTTCGTTTTCATGAGAGTCGCAGTTCAAGAATGTGTTGTTACTTCCGTGCTCGATAAAAAAGCCCGGGCCCATGTTGTGATGAGCATCGAGGAGCTCGAAGAGGTCGTTGCTACCCCCGGAGACGTAGACGCACCAGGACTCGTGGTTGAGGTTGTTGAGCTGCAACGCACCGGTGAGCTCCAGCCCCCTAAGGTGCAGCCAGTTGGCCGACACACGAACCCCGATTTGTCTGCACGAATACTTGGTCGCGTCGGTAATGCCCGAGAAATCGAAAACCGGTTTTTCGCCTGGATACGCCCAATATTTGATCGTGTTACCCGAAGTCCCGCTTTTGCTGAGGACGACAGCATCGATGATCGCGGTGGGACTACTGCACGTCGAAGTGGCCCCTGCGTACTTGTAGGTCCCTCCCCGAAAGTAAATGGTATCGCCGGGTGAGGCCGCCGTCTCTGCCCTCGCCCACGAGGCGAATGGTGAGGCCATCGTCCCAGAATTCGCATCGCTTCCAGCAGGCGCAACATAGAATGTCGCCGCACGCGCACGAAGGGGCAGGAGCAGCGTGAGCAGACTGATCGCTGCGGCCGTTCTCGCCAGCGGTCGCGTCCAGAGCGCTCTCACGTTTCATAATCTAGCCAACTTCGCAATCGGAGCCCACCTTGGACGTGTCGATCGCGGCCTACACGGACGGTCGTCCCAAAGCCGTCCGGGCACAGATTTACAGCTCCGGCTCCGAGGGCCAGCCGATTGTCTCGTCACTCCCACTTCAGCGCCGCGCGCTCCACAAGCACCGAGGCAGGGTCTTTCTCGTGATCCAGCCCTTCGAGCAGCAAGTCAGCGGGTGTGCACGCCTGGCTGACCAATCTGCGCAACCGCGCGAGATGAACGCGCTCGTCCTTGCCACTTGACGGCTCCACTCGCGCTCGCCGCGCGAGCCCGCCCTCGGCCGCGGCCACGACGCGCTCCGCGACGGCAGCGAGCGGCGCATTGCGGAAGGTTGTCCGGAGACCCTCGCGCCACGCGCGCGTGCGCAACTCGGCGATCTCATCGTGCCCCCAACTCTCGATGAGCGTCTCGGCCTCCGCGAGCGCAATATCGTCATAGTAGATTCCTGTCCACAACGCAGGGAGCGCGCACGCCATGTCTGTGGACTGCGCGTCGCCGCCACGAATCTCGATTGTCTTCTTGAGGCGTACCTCAGGGAAAAGCGTGTTGAGGTGCAGCCTCCAATCGTCGAGCGTGGCGCGGTGTCCTTC
>JALYHX010000150.1 GCA_030776305.1 Myxococcota bacterium | reverse complement strand
ACGAATACGAGCCCGCCGACGACGACGAGTAACGCACCTCGGGCGCCGCCCGGGCACTTGCTTTCCCCGAGCGGAACACTACCCTCCGCCGTCCCCATGCAAGTTCATGTCGCTCGCATTTCACCCGTGGTGCTGGAGCTCGCGGTGGATATACCGGCCGACGCCGTGAAGGCGGAGGTCGAGAAGGCGTACGCAACTCTTCAGAAGAAGGCGCGAGTTCGCGGCTTTCGACCAGGCAAAGCTCCAAGACAGGTGCTGGCGCGTCTCTATGGGCCCCAGGTTGCGAGCGACGTCGCCAATGCGATCGTGAGCGACACGCTCCCCAAGGCTCTCTCGACGAACAACGTGCGGCCCGTGAATCAACCGCGGGTCGAAGCAGGCAAGGTGGAGCCAGGCTCCGCGTTCTCGTACAAGGCGCGGTTCGAAGTGTCGCCCGAGATCGCGGACGTGGTGTACGAAGGGCTGGAGCTCCTGCGTCCGAACACCGAGGCCACCGAGGCCATGGTCGACGAGCAAATCGAAGTCTTGCGCAAGACGCACGCTCGGCTCGAGCCACCCGATCCTCCACGTCCGGCGCAAACAGAGGACGTCGTCGCGATCGATTTTGCGCTTGCTGTGGACGGTGCGGATATCAAGGACGCGGGCGGGGAGGGGGTGCAGCTCGAACTTGGCTCGGGACAAGTGTTGCCAGAACTCGACGCGGCCGTGATCGGCAAGTGCGTCGACGACGCATTCAATGTCACAGCCGTGTTCGCCGACACGCATCCGGGCCCGGAGCTACGCGGGAAGAGCGCGACGTTCAAGGTCAAAGTCAAGGATATCAAAAAGCGCATCCTTCCCGTCCTCGACGACGAATTTGCAAAGGATGTCGGCTCGTTCGAGACGCTCGTTGAACTGCGAGCTGATGTGCACACGCGCCTGCAGAAGATGCTCAAGGATCGTGCGGACGCCGTCGTTGCCGAGCAGATTATCGACCAGCTGAACGAGAAGAATGCCGTGGACCTGCCCCCTTCTTTGGTCGAGCAACAATGTCGAATGATGGAGCTCGAGCTTCTTCAAAACGCGCGCCGGGTTGGTCGGCAGCCCGCGCAAGGCGATTTTGAAAAGGTGCATGAGCACGTACACGCCGACTCGGAGAAGAAAGTACGGGCTGGCCTTCTCATGGCTGCGATCGCGAAGAAGCTGGCCATTCAGGTCACCGAAGAGGACATCCGCAAGGGAATCGAAGATCTCGCCGTCGAGACGGGCAAGAACGTGGCAAAGGTGCGCGCGGAGTACAGCGACCCCCAGCGCAAAAATATCCTCGTCGGGATGATCCTGGAGGACAAGGTGCTCACCCTGATCGAAAGCAAGGCGGTCGTTCGCGAAGGGGAGCGCAAGCTAGGGACCGAAGGCAAGCCCGCAGAAAAAGAAAAGGACGGTCCGAAGGTCGACGACCGCGACCCCGCCGGCGGATGAGCCGCTTGACGGCAGACTTCGCGTGGAGAGACTCGTCACGAGGAAACGACCATGAGCAAGCGACCCGAGAACCGCACCCAGGCAATCCGGAGACTTGAGGCTACGAAAGACTTCATTCCGTACCCGACGGTCGTCGAGACGACCCACCGTGGGGAGCGCAATTGGGACATCTTCAGTCGACTGCTGAAGGATCGAATCGTCTTCCTTGGAACTGAGATCAACGACGATGTCGCCAACATCGTGATCGCGCAGTTTCTGTTTTTGGAGAGCGAAGATCCCGACAAAGAGATCATGCTTTACATCAACAGCCCTGGTGGCGTCGTCACGAGCGGGCTCGCGATTTATGACACGATGCAATATGTGCGTTCTTCGGTGAGCACGACGTGCTTGGGCATGGCGGCATCGATGGCCGCCGTCCTGCTTGCGGCGGGCACGAAGGGGAGGCGGCTGGCCTTGCCCAACGCGCGCATCATGATCCACCAGCCTATGGGCGGAGCGCGAGGTCAGGCGACGGACATCGAAATCCAAGCGCGCGAGGTGTCGCACTGGAAGGAAGTCATCACGAACATCCTCGCCAGCGCGACGGGCAAGCAAAAGGATCTCATCCATAAGGACATCGATCGCGACTTCTACATGGGACCGGCCCAGGCGAAAGAGTACGGGCTCATCGATGACGTTCTCCCGCCTCGCAAGAAGGGCGAGCCCGAAAAGCCCGCGCGCGAACGTTGAACTCTTCGGGGTGCGGCCCAAAACGGCGAAGGTTTGATGGTGCCCCAAGCTTGCGACGTTGGGGGGGTAGGTCTAAGCTTTCTCTTGAAGCAAGGCCGGCCATTTCCTAGGTACGCGTATTGCGCGCGCGCCCTTCGGCAACCCCACAGAGGCGAGCATTGGAACGCAGACGTGACGATCACCAGAACGGCAATCTGAACTGCTCCTTCTGCGGCAAGTCGCAGAAGGAGGTGAAGAAGCTCATTGCCGGTCCTACGGTCTACATCTGCGACGAGTGCATTGGGTTATGCAACGACATCATTGCCGAGGAAGTCGAGAAGGACGAGCCGTACGCGGGATCCACGCCTGTCCCGAAGCCGTCCGAAATCAAATCGATCCTTGACGACTACGTCATCGGGCAAGAGCGGGCGAAAAAGATCCTCGCCGTCGCGGTCCACAACCATTACAAGCGCATCGACTCGCGCCTTGCCGCGGACGACGTCGAACTGGCCAAGTCGAACATCCTCCTCCTCGGACCCACGGGGACCGGAAAGACGCTTCTTGCGCAGACGCTGGCAAAGATTCTCAACGTCCCCTTTGCGATCGCGGATGCGACGACCCTCACCGAGGCTGGTTATGTCGGCGAGGACGTCGAAAACATCATTGTCCAGCTTCTGCAAAACGCCGATCACGACGTCGAGCGTGCGCAGCGCGGAATTGTGTACATCGACGAAATCGACAAGATCAGTCGCAAGGGGGACAACCCCAGCATTACGCGTGACGTCTCGGGCGAGGGCGTACAGCAAGCGCTGCTCAAGATCATCGAGGGAACGATCGCGAACGTGCCTCCAAAGGGAGGTCGCAAACATCCGCAGCAGGATTTTCTGCAAGTCGACACCACGAACATCCTCTTCATTTGCGGTGGAGCGTTCGTGGGTCTCGAGCAGATTGTTCAGCGGCGCATCGGACAGCAGACGCTCGGTTTCGGTGCGGACATCAAGAGCAAGAAGGACTACAAGCTGGGCGAGCTGCTCGAGCGAGTGCAGCCCGAGGACCTGCTCAAGTTCGGGCTCATTCCGGAGTTCATCGGTCGTCTCCCCGTGCTGGCAACCCTCCACGAGCTCAACGAAGAGGCTCTTGTCGACATCCTGACCAAGCCCAAGAACGCGCTCGTCAAGCAGTACCAGAAGCTTTTCGAGATGGACGGCGTGAAGCTGAAGTTCACCAAAGGGGCGCTCCAGGCCGTCGCCAAGGAGGCGCTCGTCCGCCAATCCGGTGCGCGCGGGTTGCGTGCGATCTTAGAGCACGCGATGCTCGATATCATGTACGACATCCCGTCGCGCAGCGGCATCAAAGAGGTCGTGGTCAACGAGGATGTCATCACCAAGCGAGAGGCGCCGCTCATCGTGTACCAGAAGGAAGCGGAGCTGGCGTGACCTCCGCCCCAAGGGAGCTTCATCGCTCGCTGCGGTCGGAGTACCCTCCGAATTGATGGGTCACGATGTTCTTCAATAAGGAAAATGAGGGCAAGGGACCCCTGGGCGGCAGACGGCGGACGGTGCCGCTTTTGCCCTTGAGGGACATCATCGTTTTCCCCCACATGGTTTCGCAGCTCTTCGTCGGTCGCGAACGATCGATCAACGCGCTGGACGCTGCGATGGCGCGCGACAAGGACATCTTCCTCGCTGCGCAGAAAAACGCCAAGACGAACGAGCCGACGCCCGACGACATTTTCAGTGTCGGAACGCTCGGCACCGTGATGCAACTGCTTCGATTGCCGGACGGGACCGTGAAGGTCCTCGTCGAAGGAAAGCGCCGTGCTCGGGTCAAGCGCTTCGCGCAGACCGACGAGTTCTTCGTCGTTGAGGTCGAAGAGATTCCAGACGCGTGGCAGGGCGGCGTCGAGGTCGAAGCCTTGATGCGCAGTGTGCAGGCGGCCTTCGAGATGTACGTAAAGCTGAACAAGAAAGTTCAGCCCGAAGTCCTCATGAGCGTGCAGACGATCGATGATCCGGCGCGCTTGTCGGACACGATCGTCGCCAACCTGCCGACCATCAAGCTCGTCGATCGCCAACAGCTCCTCGAGATGGAGGATGCCTCCAAGCGACTCGAGCGTCTGCACGAGCTGATGCAGGCCGAAATCGAGATTCTTCAAGTCGAGAAGAAAATTCGGTCGCGCGTCAAGAAGCAGATGGAGAAGACGCAGAAGGAGTACTACCTCAACGAGCAAATGCAGGCCATCCAGAAGGAACTGGGTGGCGGCGAGCGCGACGAGTTCAAGAACGAGATTCAGGAGATCGAGGAGACCCTGAAGACCAAGCGGATGAGCAAAGAAGGCTCGGCCAAGGTTAAGAAGGAACTCAAGAAGCTCAAGATGATGCATCCGACGAGCGCGGAAGCGACCGTAGTCCGAAACTACATCGACTGGATCATCGGCCTCCCTTGGTACGAGAAGAGCGAAGAGACCTATGACCTGAAGAAGGCGGAAGAGATCCTCGAAGAGGACCATTACGGTCTCAAGAAGATCAAGGAACGGATTCTCGAGTATCTCGCCGTTCAAGCACTGACAAAAAAGCTCAAGGGTCCGATCCTCTGTTTCGTGGGACCTCCTGGCGTCGGAAAGACGAGCCTTGCGAAGAGCATCGCGCGCGCAACCGGTCGCAAGTTCGTGCGGTTGTCGTTGGGCGGGGTTCGGGACGAAGCGGAGATTCGTGGCCATCGACGGACATACATCGGCGCTATGCCTGGGAAGCTCATTCAGTCTCTGCGCAAGGTCGCAACCAACAATCCGGTGTTTCTCCTCGACGAGGTCGACAAGATGTCGACCGATTTCCGCGGCGATCCCGCAGCGGCTCTCCTCGAAGTGCTCGACCCGGAACAAAACCACAGTTTCAACGATCACTACCTCGACCTCGACTACGACCTGTCGGACGTGATGTTCATCACGACGGCGAACACGCTCGGCGGCATCCCCATCCCGCTTCAGGACAGGATGGAAATCATTCAACTGAGCGGCTACACGGAGTTCGAGAAGCTCAATATCGCCGTCAGGTACCTAGTTCCGCGCCAGCGTAGAGAATGCGGGCTCGAGGACGTACCATTCACACTTACCGAGAACGCGCTCCGCACGATCATCCACCATTACACGAAGGAAGCTGGCGTTCGGTCACTCGAGCGCGAGATTGCGAGCATTGCGCGCAAAGTGGCGCGTCAGGTCGTGAACGAGGGCAAGAAGACGATCGAAGTCGTGGCCAAAGAGGTCCCCAAATACCTCGGGGTACCGAAGTTCCGTGTTGGCAAAAAGGAAGAACACGATGAAATCGGGTTGACGAACGGTCTCAGCGTGACGTCGAACGGTGGCGGCGAGCTTCTCGCGTGCGAAGTGGCGGTCGTTCCGGGGAAGGGCAAGCTCGCGATCACGGGTTTGCTCGAAAAGGGGATGGAAGAAAGCGCGCAAGCCGCGATGAGCTACGTCCGGTCACGCGCGGACGCGCTGGGTCTCGATGCAGATTTTTATCAGAAGATCGACGTACACGTTCACTTCCCCGAGTTCGTCCGCAAAGACGGGCCGAGCGCAGGAGTGACCATGGCCACGAGCCTGGCGAGCGCGCTCATCAAGGTGCCGGTGAAGCGTGACTTGGCCATGACAGGCGAGATCACGTTGCGCGGTCGTGTGATGCCAATCGGGGGGGTCAAGGAGAAGCTCCTCGCGGCGCATCGGAGCGGCATCACGAATGTCATCATTCCGAAAGAGAACCAGAAAGATTTGCGCGAAGTGCCCCGGCGTGTTTTGAGGGCGACGCGCATCGTCCTCGTCGAGCACATGGACGACGTGCTGCGCGAGGCGCTTTGCTTGTCGAAGCCAGACTCCCTCTTCGGGCCGCCGGGGGATCGCTCGGAGTATCGCGAAGGTGAGCTGGTGACGATCCCCGGCGAGGCTCACGTGCGCACCCCCCAGTCGGACTTGCTGGTCGAGGTACCCGCCAAGCCCCCGCCGGCGCCCGAGCCAGCGGCGCCTCCGCCCCCGTGACTTCGCGCTTGACCGAGTCTACCGCATGCGTAGAGTGGCCCGCCCGGATCACTCGCAACTGGTCGAGTTGGGCGGGTAGCTCAGCGGTAGAGCGCTGGCCTTACAAGCCGGTGGTCGCAGGTTCAATCCCTGTCCCGCCCACGGATGTGGAAGCGAATCGGCGACGAAAATAGAAGCGAGCGAGGCACGACAAGAGACAAAGATCGGGGTGGTAGTTAAGTTGGTTATAACGCCGGCCTGTCACGCCGGAGGCCGCGGGTTCGAGTCCCGTCCACCCCGCTTAGATTACTCGAGAAAAAGCTAGGTTTTTGTTATCCGAAGCGGCTCGTGCCACCAACGTGCCACGGAACCGGTGCGGCGCTTGGAGAGCTGGCGACTCGAGCAGACATGACGGTAGGGGAGGGAAGGGCTCGCCGAAACCATCCCGGACAGCCTCCGCCTCGCGTATGTATCGCAGCGTCGTGCCGTAGTCGCGGTGGCCGCACCGCTGCATGATCTTGAGCGGATCGTCACCGCGCACGGCCATCCACGTCGCGCCCGTCGCACGCAGGTCGTGCCACGTGATGTTTTGGCTCTGTCCGGTCGTCTCGTGCAGGGCCGCACGACGCACGCCCGCCTTCCATAGCCAGCGGCGGAAGTTGCGAGCCATGGCCCGCTCGCTCGCGAGATCGATGACCAGCCCATTTCCGCGGCTCTCGTCGCGTGTGGCATCGAGCAGGGGACGCAAATTGGGCTCGACGGCGAAGCGGCGGGGCGTATCGCTCTTGGTGCCCTTGACCTCGCCCGGCCTGCGGCGGTTGTAGGCGCGGATGATGTTGATAACGCCGTGCTCCAGGTCGTCCCATTGAAGGACGCGAAGCTCACCATCGCGCGTATACGTGTAGATGGCGAGGGTGACCGCTCGGCGCCAGCGAAGGGGGATGCTCTCGCACGAGACGAATTGCAGGAACTCGCTCGGATAGAGGTACTGCTTTGCCTTGCGCGCCCCGCGCTCGGGCGGTTTGACGTCCCGGCATGGGTTATCGTCGCGAACGCGCAGCTCGCGCTTCTTGGCGCTGACCATATCTACGCACATGCTGGTCACGAGCGTCCAGCACGAGCCGGCGGTCTTCCATGCGAGCGCCCCCTTGGTGATCTTTTCGTCGAGCGCATCGCGCACGCGCTCTACGTC
>JALYHX010000149.1 GCA_030776305.1 Myxococcota bacterium | reverse complement strand
CCGCCGCCGCCGCCGCCAAGGCCAGCGTTTCCGCGTGCCCCGCTGCCGATCATTGCGCCTTCGAGATGCAGGTTGAGTCCCCATTCGCTGGGGCGGGAGATGGAAAGGCGCGGCGGCCGTGCGTATTCGTACGGTGGGGGCGCCTCGGGACGCACGATGATGGCCGGCGGCGGCGACCGGTACACGACCGCGGGGTGTTTCTGCGTCGCGTCCGAGGATTGCGGATCCTCGGAGGTCGAGCGCGCTTCGGGATCGGGCAGAGGCTGCAGCGGCGTCACGGGCTGTCCGGCGGGCGTCGCTCGCTGCTGTGGCGACTCTGCACAGAACCAGCTGCCCGGAGGGCACGATCCACCGCCACCACTTGGCGCGGATTGCGCCGCCGACACAGCGGGAATCGTGAGCGCGAAGGCCAAGGCCATCGACGAAAGGAGCGGCTTGGTCATGATCGTCAATCCCTCTGGTAGTTCTAGGGCACGAGCGATTCGTCGCCGAGCGGCAAGTGCTGCAACCGGGGTGCCCACCAAGCTTGGTGCGCCAAACCGCGAAAATCAATTCGCCCAGAGCTTTTCCCCCGCCGACCGGGCGGCGCGGTAGTGTCCCCGGACGATGTCCGTCGTGCTTCTTAAGCCAGGTCACGTTCAGCCCGTCTGGACAGGTCATCCTTGGGTCTATGCGCAAGCGGTCGAACGAGTAGAGGGAGGTGCGACGGCCGGCGACGAGGTGAGCGTCGTCGATCCCAGAGGCAACCTCATCGGGCGAGGCTTCTACTCGCCGGGATCCGCCATCCCGGTTCGCCTTCTCGTGCGGGACGCAAAGACCCAGCTCGACGCGTCATTCTTTCGCGCGCGCATCCAGCGCGCAATCGCCCTGCGTGCCTTCCTGGGATTGCCGAGCGAGCAGACGACTGGCTTTCGGCTCGTGCATGCCGAAGGGGACGGACTGCCGGGATTGATCGTCGATCGGTATGGCGACGTGCTCGTCATCCAGCTCGGGACGATCGGGATGAAGCACCGCGAGGCGCTCGTTCACGAGGCGCTTCTGGGGCTGTTGGCGCCGCGGGCCATCATCGACCGCACGAGTGCGCAAACCGCTAAGGCGGAAGGTTTCGATCCCTCGTCGGGCGTCGTCCGCGGCGAACCGGTCGACGCGCTCGAACTCGTCGAGCGCGGGCTGAAGTTTCGCATCCCGCTCGAGCTCGGGCAGAAGACCGGTTTCTATTTCGATCAGCGAGCTCTCCGAGCACGGGTCGAGCAGCTCGCCCACGGCGCGGAGCGGGTGCTCGATGCGTACGCGTTCGTCGGATCTTTCGCAATCTCAGCGGCGCGTGGCGGTGCACGCGAGGTCGTGGCCGTCGACGACAGCGCACTTGCCGTCGAGGTGGGGGCGGAATGCGCTGTCGCAAATGGAGTGGGCGAGCGCGTCACGTTCGTGAAAGGAGATGCGCGGCGCGCGCTCGCGGAAGCCAGGGGATCGTTCGATCTCGTCATCGCCGATCCACCGCGGTTCGCCCCTGCACGCAGCGCGCGCGATCAAGCGCTGATTGCCTACACGAAGCTCGCCGAGAACGCCTGCCGCGCCACGAAGCCCGGCGGCATCGCCGTATTCTGCTCGTGCTCGGCCGCGATCGATCTGCCCTCGCTGACGCGCGCTCTCGCGATCGGCGCGATGCGCGCCAACACCCAGGCGACCGTTCTCGAACGCTGGTTCCAGGGAGCCGACCATCCGGTGCCGGCCGCGTTCGGGGAAGGCCTCTATCTGAAGGCGCTCATCGCGCGCGTCGATGCGCGATAGGCCTACGAAGAGTCGCTCTTGAAGCCGATCGCCGCGCTCGATTCCGACGAAGCCCGCCGACTTCGCGGGGTACTTTTCGATCTGGACGACACGTTCCTTTCGCACGGGCTGCTGACGCGTGCCGCCTACAATGCGCTCTGGAGCTTGCACGATGGCGGGCTGGAACTCGTTGCCGTGACCGGTCGCCCATTTGGATGGGGAGAGGTGCTCGCCCGCCAGTGGCCCGTCGCGGGATGCGTCGTCGAAAACGGCGCGGCCTACCTGCGGCGGCGCGGTCCGACGATCGTCCGGCGGGACGGGTGCGACGAAGTCGATCGACGAAATCGTCGCGCGCTTCTCGACGGGCTCGTCCATCGTGTCCGCGAGGTCGTGGCCGTCGACGACAGCGCACTTGCCGTCGAGGTGGG
>JALYHX010000148.1 GCA_030776305.1 Myxococcota bacterium | reverse complement strand
GCTGTCGGCAGAGGGGGAGGCGCAGCTCGCGCGCGTCGCGCAAACGACCGGGGGCACGATCGTCCGTGCGGAGCACGGCAACACGGGGATCGATCAAATCGCTCGGGCGCTCCAGAAAATGATGCGTGACGAACTGAGCGAGAAGGTCGAGACCGTATACTCCGAAGAGTATGCGTGGCCGCTCGGGGCCGCGACGCTCCTCCTGGTCATCGAGGCTTTGATCGGCGAGGCGCCGAGGAGGGCGGAAGACTCGACACGCCGAAAGCGCGCGAAGTCAGTCGGGCTGGCCTCTTCCGTTTTGCGTCTTGTCGCATCGTCGCGAATCATCGTCCTCGGCGCGATCGCCCTTCTGGTCGCATGCGGTTGGAATCCATCGCGGCCGTTCGATCGAGACGCGCCGTCGGTGAAGCAAGCGATCGCCGACCTCGACGCAGGCGATGCGTCGAGCGCGGCTGGAAGGCTCGAGACGTATTTGTCGACCGGACAGTGCAAGGACGGAGTCATCGGAACGCCCGACGCGCTCAAGAGACGAGGCGACGGGACGTTCGACTTGGGGTTGTCTCTCTTTCGGATCGGCGAGCAATACGGACGGCGCTTCGGCGACGAAGAGGCTGACAAGTCCGTCTCGGAGGAGACGCGCAGACAGCGCCACGCGCAGGTCGAGTGCGCGCGCCGCGTCGTCGAAGAGATCGCCGAGGATCAGGGAGCGCCTGTCGAGCTTCGGGCGCGCGCGCTCTACTTGCAGGGGAATCTCGCGTTTCTCGACGGGGCGTACCAGCAGGCCGTTCGCGCCTACGATCGCGCGCTGGTCCTGGCACCGGGGGAGCGGGATGGTGGCGATCCGATCGGGCGCGATGCGGCGTGGAATCGGGCGATTGCCCTCCGTCGCATTGAAGACGAGAAGGACGCGGGTAGCGACGCGGCCAAGGATGGCAGCTCGGACGCGGCGAAGGACGGGTCGTCCGAGAGTGACGGCGGTAACAACGGTCCGCGCGACGGCGGCGACAACGCATCGAAGGATGCGGCGCGGCCGGACGCAGCAGACCACGGCAACGAGGACTCCGGTCCGCCTCCGCAATCGCGGCCAGACGCGGGCGAGGATCGACACGACGCCGGCCCACCGCCGCCTCCTCCCACGATGGACGAGGATGAGCGAATGCTCGACCAGCTCGAGAGCGCGCCCACGTTGCAACAAGAGGAGGCCAAGCGCTTCGGGAAGAAGCGTGTGCGCGGAATGGCCGATAAATGACAAAGATCGCCGTTCTTTGCATCGCACTGACTCTTGGCCTCTCAGGCGTCGCCAGGGCGCAGGGCGCGCCCCAGATCACGGCCGAGGCGGAGCCGAGCACCGTGGGCGTGGGGGACATTGTCCAGCTCGTGCTGAGCGCGACGAGCGGCGAGGTGCTCCCCGCGGATCCGCAGCCTGGACCGACGCCGGGGTTCGTCGTTCGAGGCGTCAGCGGTTCCCCCTCGCAGGCGCACATCATCATCAACGGTTCGCGCACCGATCGGTACACGCTGACGACCACCTGGGCGATCCAGGCCAAACGCGTGGGCACATTTCGTATCGGCCCGCCGAGCATCGTCGTTGGTGGTACGCGGTACACGTCCCGTGTGTTGACGGTCACGGTCGTCCCGGCCGGACAGGCGCCGCGCGCGGCGGCGTCCCCGTCGCCGTTCCCCCAATTCGGACAGAACCCTTTCGGCCCATCGTCACCCTTCGATCTTTGGAAAGGGCTCGTGCCCGGGATGGACATCGACAATCCGATGCAACCCCCCCAGACGATCACCCACGACCCGAAGCTCTCCCTCGATGCTCCACGCGGGTCCTTTTATTTCCTGCATGCGACCGTCGATCGAACGACGGCGGTCGTGGGTGAGCAGGTCACGTTCAGCGTCTTCGAGTACATCGATGCCGGGGCCACGCGCGTCGAGGTCAATGAGGAAGACGTCCACGACGCGACGGCAGCTGACTTCGTGAAGCATCCACTGATGCACGAGGACCAAGAGGTGCCCGTCTTGGGTTACGCAGCCGTCGGCGGGCGCACGTGGGTGGTGAAGCTCGTTCGCCGCTGGGCACTCTTTCCGATTCGCTCTGGCGACCTCGTGATCGGCCCCATGCATGTGAGCCTGCTCCGCCCGCAGGACCCTGCGGGGCCCACCCGCGCATCCGAGACGCTGCACGTCCGTGTCGCCGAACCGCCGTTGATCGGCCGCCCGCCCGGCTACGTCCTCGGGGACGTCGGGCGGTTCTCGCTGACAGCGCAAGTGTCGCCCCGCGAGGTCGAGCAAGACGGGGCCATCGGAGTGCACGTCGAAGTGTCCGGAACCGGCAACCTCCCGAGCGCGATCGCGACCCCAGCCCGTGAGGGGACTGATTGGCTCGCGCCGGAGACGCACGACGAGCTCGGTCCGACCGGCCGCGATGCGTTCGGGGGCAAGCGAACCTTCGACTTCGTCGTTCGCGTGCGTCGCGCCGGGCAAGTCGACATGGGCGATCTGACACTGCCTTTCTGGGACCCCGAGGCAAAGAAGTACCAAATCGCTCGCGCGTCGCTTGGCGTCATACGCGTGGCGCGTTCGGCGACGGGGAATCGCGCCTCGGAGGACAAGACCCAGGACATCCTGCCGGGTCTTCCGGCCCCCCGCGATGCTTTGGAGGGGTCGCGAGGCGCGCGTACCCATCCGGACGACTCGCCGCTCTTTTGGGTTGCGGGCATTGGAGCATGGCCCCTTGCGTTCGGGGTCGCTGCCGTGGGCCGCGGAGCCGCACTACGCATCGCAAACGCGCGACGAACGCGCCGCGCCTCCCCGGCGAAAGAGCTCCGGCAACGTCTCGCCGCGGCCAGAACGGCTTGCCACGCAGAAGATGCCCGCACCGCAGACGCGGCGATTGCGCGCGCCCTCGAGGCCGCGACGGTTGCTCACGCCGGGATAAACATTCGAGGCGTCATGGCCGGCGAAGTGCTGGACCGCCTCGAACGCGCGGGCGTCGATCGCGCGGCGGCATCGTCCATCGCGGATTTGCTTCGAGAGTGCGAAGCGGCCCGTTTTGCCCCGGACGCGGCGGATATCAGCGCCGCCCGCAATCGATGGCATCGGGCACAAGGAGCGATTCGAGGGCTGGAAAGGAGCGCATGAGGCCGCTCGTTTGGGCACTGCCGCTGACCGTCGTCCTCACGGTCGCAACGTGCGCGCTTGCCGGCGACGGCGCCGCCGTCGACGAGACCACTGCACTCTTTGCGTCTGCTGCGAGAGCGTTGCACGAAGGACGAGCCGGAGATGCCATTTCGTCGCTCGAGACACTCGCCGACCTCGGCGTGGTCGACCCGGTCGCTAGCTACGATCGCGGCCTGGCCTATGCGCTGCGTGTGCGGATCGGAGCGGAAGTACCGGGTGACCTGGGGCGGGCCGCGCATGGATTCGAAGAGGCGCGGGAGCGCTCGCGCGACCCGCGATTGATCGAAGATGCATCGCGCGCAGTCGGGGTGGTTCGCTCCGAGATCGCGCGGCGTCGCGCGCGAGCCGCGCAGCCGGTGGAGGTCGATCCCGGACGATCGCTGGCGCGCACGGTGTCTGGTTTGCTCGCCGAGGATACATGGAGCGCGATGGCTGCCGCGTCCTCGGCAGTGCTCGCGATCGCCCTTTTCGTCCGATGGCTTGCACGCGTGCGGCGCATGCGGATCGCCGGAGGAGTGGCAGCCGGCATTGCGGCTTGGGTTCTCTTCGTGGCGACGGCCATGACCATGGCAGCGCGCCATGATCGAACACGCGTCCGCGAGGCCGTCGTGGTCGCTGCGAACGCACGCCCCGTCGACGATCGGGGCATCACCGTTCCGGGTGCCGCACCGCTCCCCGAGGGGGCACGCGTCGAGGTCATCGGCGCGCGCGGCCCGTGGGGCCATGTCCGCTTCGGCAACATCGAGGCGTGGGTCGCCTCGAACGCATTGCGCGATCTTGCTCGAGCCGAATAGCGGCGGATGCGGGCTCTTCAGGGTAGAGACTTGGCGACGCCGAGCAGCACCGCGCCCGCCGCACCTACGAAGATCGTTGCCGCCAAGAGTCCCGCGCCGCGGCCGGCGTTGCCGTCGCCGTTGGCGACTCTCCGGGCACGTGCACCGATCATGTGGTGCAAAACAATGACGACGAGCGCAAGCGTCAGCTTCGCGTGCATCCATGGGAGATGCGCATAAGCGCGTGGCTGTAGAGCGATGCGAGCGGCCCCGGCGGCAAAACTTACCAGAAAAGCCGGAACTGCCAGGCTGACGTATACGCGCTTCGCGAGGGTGCCCACTTCAACCGGGTCGGCGGACAGGGGCCCACGACCGGCGAGCACCGCGACCGAAAGGATGGCCCCGATCCAAACGACGTTCGCGACGACGTGGGCAGCGACGAGCGCGGTGGCGAGCGATAGCCAGTGCACAGAAGCGCAAGTAGCACTTCGGCACGCAAGACGCTCAGTTCGTTCGAGGACCCAAAAGGCCTGTCATCGCTCCGGCGTCAACATCGTGTTAGGGTCAGCATTCACACGACACGAGCAAACACAGGCAAACAAGGCTAACAAAGGCTAAAAGCAAGTGGGTGGGCTTGTCCGCGCATCTGTCGCGGCGCGCTTCACCCAGTGAAGCACCCGATGAGAGGACACCCATGGCCCTTCTCCGAACGACGCTCCGTCCTACAGTCCTACTGACCGCCGTCGTCTTCGGTGCGACCACGCTCGCCCTGCCGCTGCGCGATGCGCGTGCCGACAATATTTCGCCCACCGGCAAGGGCATCGTCGGCGGCGCCCTCCTGGGCGCCGAAGTGGTGACCATCGGAGAGTCGTTGATCGGCGTGCGCCCAGGTTGGGCCTACGTGGTCGGCGCAATCGTCGGCGCCGGAGGCGGAGGGGTCGGCGGGTACTTTGTCGAGAAAGGCAGCTCGGACGGGAAGGCACCCATGTACATGCTCGCGGGCGGCCTTGGCCTCATCATCCCCGCTTTCGTGTTGACGCTGAACGCCACACGCTTCCGGCCCGACGAGGGCGCGACGGAAGACCGCGCGCCCATCGCGCCGGCTGCGGAGCCTGGTGTGCCCGGAACGAGCGTTACCGGTGCGCCGAGCGACGTTGTCGCACCTCCCCCCCCACCTCCTCCGGAAACGACTCCTCCAACAAGGGGCCCGCAGTCCAAGGCGAGGCCCGCCGCACGCTCTGGGAGAGGCGTGGGCCGCGCACCAGTTCCTCCGGCCCTGTCATTGGTGGATGTCCGTGGCGGCGACCTGCGTGTGGGTGTTCCGATTCCGGATGTACGCCCCGTCTTTACCGTCGCTGACTTGCGCCAGTACGGCATGCGCGACCAAACCGAGCTTCGTCTGCCGGTACTGCACGTCGCCTTCTAAACATCGCTCCCCGCGCGCACGCCTGCCCTGTTACCATTGCCCCCGGGCCACTCGCGCAAGCGGTTGAGTGGCACGGAGGGTTATGGCACAGCGACTTCCTCAGCCGTCCAAGTCGACGGATCCGATGCTCGGCCGTGTGATTGCCGGTCGCTACCGGCTCGAGGCGCGAATCGGAGAGGGCGGCATGGGCGTCGTGTATCGCGCGCGCCACGTGCTCATCGATCGCGTCGTGGCGGTGAAGCTGATTCGTCCAGATCTGCGTGGCGAGACGCACCTGCGGGCGTGGATGCTTCGCGAGGCGCGTGCGGCCAACCGCGTGGACCATGCGCACATCATCGACATCCACGATATCGGTGAGACCGAGGACGGCGAACTCTACCTGGTGATGGAGTACCTCGTCGGGACGTCGCTCTCGAGCGAGCTTGCGCGCGGCCCAATGGCTCTCGCACGCGGCGTCGACATCCTCGAGCAGATGTGCGCTGCCCTGGCGCGTGCGCACGACCTCGGCGTCGTCCATCGCGACCTCAAGAGCGACAACATCCTGCTGACTACCCGTGGCGGTCGCAAAGACTTCGTGAAGATTCTCGATTTCGGGTTGGCGCACCTTGCGATGGATCCACGCCTTGCCCCGAAGGGGGCAGTGTTCGGAACGCCCGAGTACATGAGTCCGGAACAAGCTCGCGGTGAGGAGGCCACGGCGCAGAGCGACCTCTACGCGCTGGGCGTTCTCTTCTTCGAAATGCTGACCGGACAGCTTCCGTTCCGCAGCGACGACCGAGAAACGCTCCTCGAAATGCAGCGCACGTCGATCGCGCCAAAGCCGCGATCGATCAAGCCCGACGTATTGCCCTCGGGAGAGGCCATCGTCATCAAACTTCTCGAGAAAGACCGCCGCAAGCGATTCCAGGACGCGCACCACCTGCACGAAGAGCTCAAGCAGCTTCAGCGGAGTTTGCCGAGCACGCCATGGGAGATTGCGGCCACGGGAGAGAACGCCATGCCGCCCCCACCGCCACCCCCTCAGTCCGAGGGAGTGATCGAGTGGGCAAACCGCGCCGCGCTTTTCTCGCGCATGGTCTCGCGCGCGTATCCTGGCGGAAATGGGCCTGCGGACGTCCAAGCCGCTGTATCCCAGGCGTGGGACCTCGCTGCCCGTGCGACGCGTCTCGAGGGCGAGGTGGCGAGCCACACGCGCAAGCTCGAAGCGCTCGAGCGGCGAGGCCGCGCCTTGCGCGCGGAAATCGGGCGAAAGGTCGAGGAGCTCGCACACGAAGAGTCGCGGGCCCTGCGTGATCAATCCGCCGAACAGGTGGAGGTCGCACGTCTGCGCGAGACTTTGCAGCAGGCCGAGCGCGCACAGGCGCAGGCGAAACAGGCCGCCGACCAGGCGACCGGACCGGCGCCGCAAGTCCGCGCTATTTTCGAGAGAGCCGGCGCCGCGGCGGCGTCCGTCGACGCCAAGCGCGAGCACCTTAAGGAGCATGAGCAAAGGGCGGCGGCGAAAGATGCTCAGGCCCGCGACCTGCGCCGGCAAATCGAGGAGCTTCGCGCACAGCTCGCACGCTATGCCGAAGCGCTGGAAGAGGACCTCTCGAGCGGACGGGAGAAGGTCGCCGCGCGGACGCGGGAAGGTTTGACGTACGAAAAGTCGTTCAGCGACGTTTCGGCGCTCTTGTTGAACCACCTGAAGGGCAAGCCCGAAGCGCGAGATTTGCTGCAAGAGCTCGTGTCTGCAATGCACTCGCAAACGTACAATCGCTCGCAACCCGAGAGTCGGACGCCGTCCTGATCTGCCTAAGACCTTCTACGTCCGAATCCGGCCGCCGAACCGACTCTGGATCTCGGCGACGACTTGCGCGTGTCGCGCGTCGACCTCCGCATCCGTGAGCGTGCGATCCGCAGCCCGATAAACCACGCGAAGAGCGAGACTCGCGTGACCGCTCGGGATGCTGCCGCCCGCGAAGCGATCGAAGAGAGTGACCTCTTCGGCCAGATCGCCCGCAGCAATGCGCACCGCACGCGCGAGATCGCCGGCGGGGGTGCCGTCGGGAACGACCACGGCGATATCGCGGAGATTGGCAGGGAAGCGCGGCAACGCCACGAATTCGGCGGCGTGCACGCCCACCGAATCCAGCGCCTCGAGGTCCATCTCGAGGACGACCACGGAGCCTTCGCCAAGGTCGAACGCGTCGACGATATCTGGATGGATGGGTCCCAGCGTGCCAACGCTCTTGCCGTCGACGTCGATCCTCGCCGCGCCGCGGGGGTGCAGATGCCGCGGGCGCTCTTCGGTGGGCGCCCGCCGGACCACCGCCTGTCGCCTCAACACGCGTCGAATCAGGCCTTCGGCGAGCCCTTTTGCATCCCACACGTCGACCGGCTGCGCCTTGCCGAGCCACTCCGAACGCTGCCCCGCCAGAACTGCCGCGAACGCGAGACGCTCGTCCGGGGCGGGACCTCCCGAGGCCAAGAACATCGGGCCCACGCAGAACATGCGCGCGTCTCGCTCGCAATGGCGTCGAGCGCGTGACACGGCGTGAAGCAAGCCCGGCAAGAGGCTGGTGCGCATCACCGACTGGTCCTCACGCAACGGATTGCGCAGCGTCACCGCCGGCGATGGGGCGCCGACTGCTTCCAGGTCTCCGGGGGCAACGAAGGAGTGCGTGATGGCCTCGCTCAACCCTATCTCGACGGCCGCTTGGCGAACGCGCCGGGCGAGTCCTTCCCGCGGCCCGCGATCGCGCGATGGCCGAATGGCCGGTAGCTCGCTCGGGATCGTGGCGTAACCACGCACGCGAGCGACCTCCTCGATGAGGTCGACTTCGCGCGCCACGTCTGAGCGGTGAGTGGGCACCTGCCACGCATCGACCCCGGTACCTTGGGGGCTTCGCGAAAAGCCGAGGCGGCCGAGGATGCCGCGTGCATCGTCGTAGCCGACGTCGGCGCCGAGCACCGCGCACAATCGGGTGTGTCGCAACGTGACCGTTCGCCGCGTCAGGATCTGCGCCTCGAAGACGTGCGGTCGGCCGAGTGCAGTCGCTCCCGTCAGGTGCATGAGGAGCGTGCTTGCACGGTCGAGCGCGGCCCGGGTATCCCCCCAGTCTACGCCGCGCTCGAAGCGGTGGCTCGACTCGGTATGCAGCCCGTGACGGCGCCCCGCGCGCCGCACACCGCGCGGTTCGAAATAGGCACATTCGAGAAGAATACGGGACGTGGAATCCGTGATTTCGCTGCCGCCCCCTCCCATCACCCCGGCGAGAGCCACCGGCCCCTCGTGATCGCAGATCACGAGGTCGTCCGTTGACAGCGACCGCTGGGTGCCGTCGAGCGTGACGAGCTTCTCCCCTTCGCGCGCGCGGCGGACGACCATTCGGCCACCCCGCACTTGGTCGAAGTCGAAGGCGTGCATCGGATGACCGAACTCGAGCATCATCAGATTCGTCACGTCGACAGCGTTCGAGATGGGGCGCACCCCGAGCGCGCCGAGTCGCCAGCGCACTTCAAAGGGCGACGGAAGGATCTTCGCGCCAGAAAATAACGCCGCACCGTAATGGGGACAGCGGTCGGCATCTTCGATCGTCACGGACACGTGTTCCAGCAGTTCGCTTTCATCCACCTCCGAGGCGGCATGTGGCGCCAGGAATGGCACGTTGAAGAGGGCGGCGGCTTCGCGCGCAAGGCCCACGTGGCCGAGGCCGTCGGGGCGATTCGGCGTCAGGTCCAGCTCGAGGATCGTGTCACTGGCCTCCGGAAGCGCCCATACGAGCGGTGTGCCGAGCCGAGCTGTCACCGACGAAGGAAGGACGAGGATCCCGTCGGCATCGTCGCTCAATCCGAGCTCCGCTTCGCTACAAAGCATTCCCTCGCTCGCAACCCCTGCGATCGTGCGGCGCTCGATCGTGAGACCCTTTGCCGGCAAATGCGCGCCGAGCGGTGCAAGAGCCACCAGCCGCCCCGGCTCGGGCAAGTTCGGTGCCCCGCAGACCACTTCTTGCGGCGCGCCACCACCGTCCACGGTGACGAGGCGCAGAGCAGTGCGCGACGGGTGCGCGCGCGACGACAGAACGCGCGCGATGATGCATGCATCGTCGCCGAGACCGAAACGCTGCATGCCGTCCACCGCGAGGCCTGCGGCCGTGAACCGGGCCGCGAGCGCGTTCGCATCATCGGGGAGCTGGGGGCAAAGCTCTCGCAGCCAGCGGACGGAGGCCTTCATGGAGGCGCAAGGCGTAGCCCAGCATGCACGAGAGGTCGAGAACGACCACCCGCTCGTGTCAGGCCCGCATCAACTCCTCCCCGCGGAGCCGAGGGTCGAGCGCGTTTCGTGCTGCCTCGCCCACGAGATAAAGCGCGACCAATATGACCAGGAGCGCCGCCCCTGGAAATGCGACCAGCCACCACGCGTCCGCGTGCGAACGCGCTTCGCCCATCAGCTCACCCCACGACGCCATGCCGCCGGGAGACCCCACGCGCAGGAAGTCGATCGTCGCCTCGACGAGGACGACCCAGGCAACGGCGAACGTCGCTCCCACGATGGCCGGACCTACGGCGTTCGGCAGGACATGGCGCCAAAGCACGCGCGGCGGCGATGCGCCCAGAGCGCGGGCAGCAGTCACGTAGTCGGCGCCCAGCGCGAGCAGCACCTCCGCGCGGACCAGTCGGGCGAGCTCCGTCCAGCGGGTTAGGGCAATCGTGCCCAGCAGGGTCAGTGTCGTCGGGTGCGGCGCAAGTGCTTCGACGACAAGGACCAGGACCAGGGTCGGGATCGCCGTGAGTGATTCGACGACCCGCGCCACGAGCGCGTCGATGATTCCGCCAGCGAAGCCGGCGAGCGCGCCGAGCGTCACACCGACGGCCACGAGCAGGATCGACGCGGCAAATGCGATGCCGAGACCCGTCCTTGCACCATGCACGACCCGCGCAAAGACGTCCCGGCCGTGCGCATCCGTGCCCAGCGGATGTCCGGACGCGAGAGGTGCAATCAGGACGTCGGTCGGCCCACCAGGTTCCATCGGGCCATGGGCGACGAGGGGGTCGATGGACCAGTCTCCGCGACGGCGCTCGCGTTGCATCCGCGCGTGGTCGACACCCACGAGTCCCGCCGGGCGCACGACGTTGGGCATCCAGTACGTGGTGCCGTGCCATCGGCACATGATCGGCAAGTCGCTCGCGAGGACATCCGAAAAAATGCCCATGAGGACGAAGAGAGCCAAGACGATCCCGCCCGCGCGAGCCTGCCGGTCGCGTGAAAGTCGCGTCAGCGCGATTCGCGTCATCGTGACGTAGGGGGCCGCCGCTCGTCGCGCTCCCCCCATCGAGTGCCGTAGGACATGCAAGCGCGCGTGCTCACGCGTCACATCGGATTTTGCGTGCGAGCCCCTGCGCCGTGACAGGTCAATCGTGGGGCCAGGTTCATGTGCGAGCGGTTCGTCTTCGCTCATGACGCCCGTCCCCGTTGCCGGCGCGCAAGGACCTCACGGACGCGCGGATCGACCGCTCCGCACGCCACGTCGCTCGCAACGAGCCCCAGCGTGACGGTCACGGCGGTCGCCAGAACGACGGCCATCAGCCACGGCGCGTCGTGCGCCTCGATCGCGCGCATCGTCTCGAAGCCCACGCCCGGGATGCCGAAGACCTCCTCCACGACGAACGCTCCGGCCAAGAGCGTCGGCAGATGCAGTCCAGCGAGTGTCACCATCGGCAAAAGCGCATTGCGCAGCGTGTGTACTATCGCCACCCGCTCCGCCGAGAGGCCCTTGGCGCGGGCTGTCCGGACGAAGTCCTGTCGAATCACCTCGAGCATGGCTGCCCGCTGCCATCGCGAGAGCGTCGCCAGCGAGCCGACGGCCAGCGCGATCACGGCGAGTTCCATGCGAGCACCGACCGCGCCGCCGGCCGCCCGTCGCAACAGCTCCGCCACTGCAAATGTGGGGGTCGCGTAGAGCACGAAGAGAATTGCGGAGGTGGCGACGTCGAACGTCCTCCCCTGCCACAGGGCGCCGAGCGCACCCAGTGGGACGGCGAACGCCCAGCTTGTCAGCATGGCCAGGACGCAGATCAGCAGCGTCACCGGCGCGCGCGCGCGCAACTTGTCATCGATCGGTTCCCCATCGATGACGCTCACTCCGAGCTCGCCACTGCGCGCGCGCTCGAGCCACTTGCCGTAGCGCGTATCCGTCACGAACGCGATCGAGCGATCGACTGCGTCGAGCGCGACGAAGTCAGTCGCGTGCACGAACCACCACTCCTTCCAATCGGCCACCGCGCGCCGGACTTCCCGCACACTCGCCTCCGCCGCAAGGACAGGCCCCCGGTTGGTCGCGCGGTGTGCGAGGCGCGTCAGCCTTGCGAGGACCGCCGAGTCCTGCGTCGCCGACATCGCGCGGACGATCTCGGGCAGAGCGAACGTATCGAGCACGACGATGTCGCGTTCCCGGAGATCACTGCCATGCTCGACGAGGCGCCCCACCGCCCGATTGACGGCGGCGCGCGTGAAGTCGAGCGCGCGGTTTTCCCAAAAGCGAGTCCAAAAGAGGACCGCATCCTCGGGCCGGTCCAACTGCTCCGAATAGGCGAGGCCGTCGCGCGCTGCGACCGGCACCAGCGCTGCAGCGAGACGACCCCGAGCCTTCGGGGAGAGCGTCTCGAGGAGCGGCAATACGTACGGGAGCGCCGCACCGCCGAGTCTGCAAAGTTCATCCGTCGCGGCCGCTTGACGAGCGTCTCCCGCGGCGACGTGCGAGAGCGCCTCGGCGGCACGCGACCGCACGTCCCGCGGGTGGGCATTCACGAAACGCGGCAGGTCGAGGAAGCGCGACCGACGCGCCTCGTCTAACGCCTGAAGGTCTGCCGATGGCCGGGCGTCAGCCGCGTCGCTCGTTGCGGGCACCTCCGGAGCGAGCGTCGTGATGAAAAAAACGACGATGCTCGTGGCGATCAGCGTTGGAATGGCCCAGAGGACGCGTCGAATCGCGTAGCGAAGCATCGCCACGACGACTATCGCACGCCTCCGCCGACGGCGCTTCCGACGGGGGGGCGCCGTATTGGAGCCAAGGCCGCGCCGGTCGTCCCTTGCGCGCGCGCGTGCGG
>JALYHX010000147.1 GCA_030776305.1 Myxococcota bacterium | reverse complement strand
CTCTACGGCCTCCACCCTCGATGGAGGAACTGACAGCAGCGCCGGTGACGGCACCGTGAGCACGGGCGAAGGCGGTGGCGGTAACGATAGCGGCAGCAGCGATGCCCGACTGACCGATGCATCCTCGTCCGAGGGTGGGGCTCTCGGATTGCTCGTCGACAACATGACGGCGACGACGGGCACCCAAATTGCGCTCCAGGTACCCCCCGGAGAGACCCCGGGAACTTACTACACGTACTCGGACTATCCGACCTCGAATGGCCTGGGGATGATGAGCATCGTCAGCGGAACGTCGCAACTCGTGGATGTACCGGTTTCCCCGTCCGTTACGAATGCGGACCGATCGCAGATCGTCGGACAGCTTTGTTTCGAAGGCAACGTCGTGGGATACGCAGGTCTAGGGATGAGCCTCGCGTACGGCAACCCGCCCGACGCGACACCGGAGTCCGGCATCTCGTCGCCGGTCCCATTCGATGCAAGCCACTACAGCGGCGTGAGTTTTTACATTCGTGTCGACCCCACGGACGGATCTCAACCCTCGATCCATTTCGGCGTTCCGGACACGCAGACGGCGGATCCCAGCGCGTGGCCCGCGACTGCTTGCGCCGCACAAGATGCCGGCAATCCAAGCGTTGCCAGCGACGCGGGCGATGCAAGTGACGGTGGACTCGATGCCGGGCCCCCGACCAATCCATGCGACGACGACTTCGGCGCGGACCTAAGTATTACACCGGGCATGTGGATGAAGCAGGCGTTCAAGTGGAGTGATTTGCAGCAGCAGACATGGGGCGTGCAATTCACGGGAGGGCTAAAGCCAGACCAGCTGATTGGCATGAAGTGGCAGGCCAATGGCGTGGGCGGAGACGCTGCGACCCAGTCGTTCCGCTTCTGCATCTCGGATATTTACTTCACGCCGTAGCTTCATCCGGCGATTGACGGGGAGTGGGCGCCGAAGCAGCGGGATCCGGAACTGTCACTACTGGCTGCACACGAACGCGCTCGGACGCAATGCCGCGACGTCCAAGGGCGCAAGAAATTCGGTTTAGGGCGCGATCACCCGCGCCGGCAACGGCTGCGTTGTACTTCCTGGGAATACCCGTCGCAGATTGGTCGTCGTTGTCTTTCCCTACTTAGCAAGTTTCATGAGCTCGCCAGCGTGTGCTCCTGTCCCGTTGGTCCAGTACACCGCGGTGGTATCGACCGCGACTGCCTGGGGGTGCGTCTGCCCCGTGGCGACCGTTGACGTCGTGCCCCCAATTACCGGGATGCGGGACACGGTCCCCGCCGTCCCGTCGGACCAGTAGAGGTAGCCTGCGCTTTGGTCGACGGCGATGTTGGGAGGAGGATTTGCGAGCACGGTTAGTCGCACATACGGCGAACCGTTCCGAGGAGTCTTGTAGATTCCGTTGTCTGTCTGATTGAACCAGTACGCGTTTGTGCTGTCCAAAGCCAACATCTGCACACAGAGGAAAGGTTCCATAGGGTTGCCAGGAACGGCCGCGCTAGGTGTCGACAGCGCGGTTGCCGTTTGGCCCGCCGCGAAACTCGTGGGGGCAGCTCTCATGGCGTTGCTCGTTTCAAACCACACAAGCCCGGCGGAGTCCGCTGCAAGATACTTGCTGATACCTGATCCGAGTTGTGTTTCGGTCGCAGCGGTTGTGGTCCCGCTCCAGAAAGCGTTCGCACCGTCAACCCACCACAATTGACCCCCCACTTCGGCTACATTTAGGTAGCCGGCGGTCGTCACATAGATAAGAGCACCGACCTGCTGCATCGTGGCCTTATTGACGATGGCTATCCAGGAATTGTATGAACTACGGACACTCAAATAGAGAAGCGTTGAATCTTGTGCGGTTTGGATAGTGACCTGCGGTGGAAAGTACGATCCGATGAGAGCGCCGGTGGAGGTATTATAAGAGTCGACGCTAAATACGGAACCTGCGTAATAGGCGTTGGTGTCGACGAAAGCCTCATATGCCTGACTGACATTGGATGCCAGGACCATAGGTTGGCACTGCGCCGCGCCGCACATGCCGCCCAAGCATTTGTGTCCGCAGGTGCCGCAATTGTTCGAGTCCATTTGCAGATCCAGGCATGCACTGCCGCAGAGCGATAGGGTAACCGCTGCACGACATCCCGCACGTGCCTCCCATACAGGTGGCTTGACCGAGGGACGGTGCGGCGCAAGCCGAACCGCAAGCGCCGCAGTTTTTAGGGTCTGTCGCGAGTGTGGCGCACGAGCCGCTACAATTCACCGTTCCAGACCGGCACACGAACGTGCAAGCGTAGCCACCCGCGTCACCCTGAGCGCAAACTGGTGCGGTACTCGCGCAGTTCGCGCCGCAAGCCCCGCAATTCGACGCGGAATCCAGTAAGGTGTCGCAACCGATACCCGCGTCGGCGCAATCGCCATACCCAGCGGTGCATTGGTAGACGCACTTCCCGCCGCTGCATGCGAGGCCCGACGCGCTCACGTTCGTCAGGCGCGTGCAATCGTTGCCGCACGCGCCACAATTGTGGACATCGCTCGATAGGCGAGCACAGATTCCTGCGCATTGGGTGTCGCCGGTTGCACAGCCCGTGTCAGAACCTCGGTCCTGGGATCCATCCATTTGCGGCGTATCCTGAAGGGTCGCGTCACCGGGCCTTGCGTCAGGCCCGTCGTCGAGCGTCGCTTCGTCGGTAGTGTCATCTGTCGCGTCGGCCGTAGGACTAGGGTCACTGCAGTGCGGGCAAAAGATCGGAGCAAGCGCTTCCGGGCCTCGTCCATCGCTTCCGGCGTCGGCGGACGGGTTCGCCGTAAAATCTGGACCACCACACCCCTGACCCACCAGCCCGAGCGAAAGCCACGACGAAACAGCAAGCCAACGCGAAAAAAGCGCTTTCAACGTCATCGATCACCTCGCATACGGAGGTTCCGGGGGAAGTCCTTCCCCTGGACCACCTTCTACTGTCTATATCGGCCGAGTCCAGACGCCGGTTGCCGGAAAACGGTGGATGGCCCGTGTCCGTTGAGAGTGAAACGTGGGGTTGACCCCTTTGCCCGGCGGCGGAGCACTCTCGCCGTCGCACTCCGATCGCTTGCTACGCGTTGCGATGAATGATGGGACTGGGGATGATGGCCCAGAAACCTACCCTTGCAGTCCGTGCCGCCCGCCATAGGCGGCCGCAAGTTGGGCACCAACTGGCGGGGCGGCGTACTCAGGGCGCGATCACCCGCGCCGCCACGTCGATCTTTTTGCGCAAACGAACGTCCGCCGAGGACGCTGCCGCGATGATTTCGTACGCCCCCGCCTCGACCGCCCACTGCTTCTTGCCGTCATCCCAGTACGCAAACGCACGTGGCTCGAGCGTCATCGAGATGGCCTTGCTATCACCCGCTCCTAGCGACACGCGCGCAAAGCCCTTGAGCTCCTTCTGCGGTCGAGGCACGCGCGACTTCGGCGGCGACACGTAGACTTGCACAATCTCGTCGCCTTTGCGCTTGCCGGCGTTCGTGACCGTCAACGAGACCGTCGCCGATCCGTCCGTGGCCGCCGAAGCATCGATGTCCGAGTACTTGAACGTCGTGTAACTCAGGCCGAAGCCAAATGGGAATTGCGGGGCGATCTTCTTGGCGTCGAATCCTCGGTAGCCGACGAAGATGCCCTCGGTGTACGGCGTCTTCCCGTTCTGATTCAAGTTGTAATACGGCGCGCTCGGATAGTCTTCGTACCGCTTCGCGAACGTCACGGGGAGCTTGCCCGACGGGTTGACTTCGCCAAAGAGAACGTCCGCAACGGCGCGGCCGCCTTCTTGACCCGGATACCAGGCCCAGACCAGGGCCGGGACGCGATCCGCGAACGCCCGCAAATCCACCGCGCCGCCCGCGTTCACGACGACGATCGTGCGTGGATTGGCAGCGATGGCCAGGCGTATCGTTTCGATCTGAGCGGCTGGGAGTCCGAACGGGCGGTCGCTGTCCTCCGTCTCGACAAGGCCGGTCTGCCGGGCCCAGCCCGGGGGCCAGTGACCCTCGAAGGC
>JALYHX010000146.1 GCA_030776305.1 Myxococcota bacterium | reverse complement strand
GCCTTGGCCAGCGGCTCCACCACCACCCCAACCAGCTCTCGGGCGGCCAGCAGCAACGCGTCGCCATCGCGCGTGCGATCGTCAATGACCCCAAGGTCATCCTGGCCGACGAGCCGACCGGCGCGCTCGACTCGCGCACCAGCATTGACGTCATGGCGATCTTCCAGGGTCTTTGGCGCTCCGGGATCACGGTCGTCGTGGTGACCCACGAACCGGACGTCGCGGAGTTCGCCTCGCGCGTACTCGTCATGCGCGACGGTCGCGTCGTGTCCGACCGCACACAAGAGTCGAAGCCGGCGGTACCGCCGGCATCGAACCGAGACGGCACGAGCGCATGAATCCCCTTCAGACCCTGCGGGTCGCGATCCGCGCGATTCTACGCAACAAGCTGCGCGCCTTTCTCACGACGCTCGGCATCGTCATCGGCGTCGGTGCAGTCATCACGATGATGGCCATCGGCGCGGGCGCGAAGGCGCAGGTCGAGGAGGCCTTTGCGGCAATGGGGACGAACGTCCTCATCGTCTTGCCGGGGTCGACGAGCACCGGTGGGGTCCGAGGCGGATTCGGCTCGATGCCGACGCTCACGTGGGACGACCTCACCGCGATTCGTACCGACGTCGCCACGGTGAAGATGGCTGCGCCGACTCTGCGCGCGAGCATGCCGGTCGTCGGCGAGGAGCAGAACTGGACGACGAGCGTCACAGGCACCTCGCCGGAGTACTTCGACATCCGCAATTGGCCCATGGCCGTCGGCTCCGCCATCACACAGTTGGATGTCGATACCGGAACCAAGGTGATCGTCCTCGGTCAGACGGTGGTCGACAAGCTTTACGGGCCGAGCGCAGACCCGCTCGGACAAACCGTTCGGGTCGGCAGCACCCCGTTCCGAGTCATAGGGGTCGCGGCGCGCAAAGGACAGTCGGCGACGGGGCAGGACTACGACGACGCCGCGTTCATCGCCTTCACGACGTTTGCGCAGAAAGTGCAAGGAGGCCTCAGCAAATACCTCAAGGGATCGATTATGGTCGCGGCGACTTCGGCGGACACGACCACGCGAGCGCAGCAGGCCATCACTGCACTGCTGCGCGATCGACACCACCTTGCCGCGGGCGACGACGACGACTTTTCGATCCGCAACCTCAGCGAGATTGCGGGCGCTCAGCAACAGGGGGCCGACACGATGACCATGCTCCTCGCCAGCGTCGCAGCGGTCTCGCTGCTGGTCGGCGGAATCGGCATCATGAACATCATGCTCGTGAGCGTCACGGAGCGGACGCGCGAGATTGGCATCCGAATGGCGGTCGGCGCCGAGCCGCACCACATCTTGATGCAGTTTCTCGTGGAAGCCCTGTCCCTATCGCTGGCGGGAGGCCTCATCGGTGTGGCCATTGGGGTCGGCGTGGCCACTTGGCTCGCCGCGCGTTTGCACTGGGCGATGCTGATCCAGCCGGACGTCATCGGCGTCTCGGTTGGCTTCAGCGCCCTCGTCGGCATCGTGTTCGGGATTTACCCCGCGCGCAAAGCCTCGCAGCTCGACCCGATCGACGCCCTGCGCTTCGAATGACTGCGTCACATTTCCCGGTCTGTCGCGAGCGCTTCTGCAAGGGCATGTCGACATGCGCGTCCGCTCGGCTCGAGCGCCTATCCAGGTGATTGCTAGAGCACCGAACAGGCTGACGGACTCAGGATTTGCCGCGAGTTCCAAGAGCGCAAGGCGCGACGGCGAGATCGGTGCTCGTTCGTCGCCTCGCGGGTGCTCCGCGCCGATAGCCACTGCGCCCCGAACATGTAGCCTTCCCCGCATGAACCCCGCGCGATCGCTGTATGACCAGTCTCACTTCGCCGTCGTGGGCGGTGGGGCCGATCGCGTGCGCGTTTGTGTCACCGAGCTCGGCGCCTCTGCGTCTTCGAGCAAGTCTTCCCCGGGCGCACCTCTTCGCCGCGTCCTCCTCATCCACGGCAATCCGTCGCACCTGGACCACTGGCTTCATACCGTGCCGGCACTGCGCAAGCGCGCCGCCGTCCTCGCGTTCGACCAGCCTGGCTTGGGACGGAGTGACGACTTCGCCGACGCAAAGCAGAGGCTGGAGCGCAGCGTGGACATCACGCTCGCGGTGCTCGATCACGCCGGGTGGTCCGAGCCGGTCGATATCATCGGTCAGAGCCACGGTGGGCTCGTGGCGGTCGGTTTGGCTGCCCGCGCGCCGGAGCGCGTTCGCTCCGTCGTGCTCCTCGGCACCGGTGGAACGCCGTCGCATCCTATGTATCGCTTGTTTCGTCTGCCCGGCCTCGACCGCTTGCTTCTCACGCTCGGCCGGGCCATGTCCCCGAAGAAGCCGCCGCCCGTCGCAGCGAAGGCGCACCGTTGGTTTCGCCCGATGCGCGGAGCCCTGGGGGGTGCACGCGCGTTGCTGGGCGCGTGGCTGGAGAGAGCTGCCGCCGTTGCCATTCGCACCGGTGCGACCAGCAGTTTCTCGCCCGACCCCGTGCCTTCGTCCGTCGTCGCCGAGGGGCTGCGGGCAGCTCCCACCATATTGCGAACGATGGTGCGCCTCGCTCACGATAGCCCATGCGAGAAGGTTGCGACCTACGCACGCCGCGTGCGGTCGCCCGTGCTCTTCATCCACGACGCCAAGACGGCTTGGTTCCCGTTTCTTACGCGCGGCGCCTCTGGGAGGTCATGCGTGGAACCGGGCTTGCGGCGCGCTTCGTCGAGCTCGAAGGAGGACACATGGTCCATTTCAGTCGGCCGCTCACGGTGAATCCACTGCTCGACGACTGGCTCGCCTCGTAGCGGCGAGCGCGTCGCCCTCTCGGCTCGTCACGGCTGAAGACTCGCGTGACTTTGCTCGCCCGCCCCGCCGGGCGCGCACCTGTGGGCAGCGATCGAGTTTCGATCAATGTGTGAGCGCCTTTCACGGCGCGATCGTCCCGTCCGCTCGCCGGTCGGGCGTGCAGCTGCACCGCTCGCAGCCGCTGGGGTCCGTCTCGCATATCGAATACGTGCCAGCAAAGCAGAAGACCACGATTTGCCCGCACGATGGGGTGGACGTCTGCGTGAGGGACGCGGAGCCGCGCGCGGGAGGCCAGGTCGACGAGACTGGGGAAGCGCTCGCGGTGGTACCCGGCAAGCAGAGGCCATCGCCGCAGGCCTGGTGGCCGTTGACCACACAGTTGCGGCACGTCGAGCCGCCCTGGCCGCACGCCTCCTCCGCCGTCCCCTCGACGCACCGGTCTGCCGCATCGCAACAGCCGCTACATGTCTTGGGTCCGCAAGAACCGGCGCTCCGGCCGTTGTGTGCGAGCTCGGCGACTTGCAACGCCCCAGCGGCTGCGGCGAAGCCCGCGGCGATCCCGTAGTCGGACGTGCTCACGTGCGTGGTGCAACCGAGCCACGCGCACGATCCCAGCAGCCATGCAAACCGCATCGTCCACTTCCGTGTTGGGTATTGGCGCTAACTGTGCGGCCGTGAACCCACCGGCGCAAGTCACGTGCGGCGTGGCTCGCTCACGACCGTCGCGTGCTCGACGACGATCGCACTTTTGACCGAATTCGAGATGAAGCATTGCTGGTGCGCAGCGTGGTGCAGCAGCTCCGCTTCTTCGGCCGTCGCCCCCCGACCCGCGCCCCACGCGATCCTAGGGTGTAGGACGACACGAGCGATGCGTTCACAACGAACAATCGCGCACTCAAAGTGAGCAATTTCTTGCAATGCAAGTCAACCCAGCGAGGAGAGGCAGGGCCCGGGCCAAACCGATGGCCGCATGGCTCCCGCCAGCCCGGCTACGGCGGCGTGCCTGCATTGAAGCGCGAGATCGCTCCTGCGACGACCGGCACCTGCCGGCGCGTACTTCAGCCCCGAATCCACCGAGGCTTGGATCGATCCGCGGATCGCGTTTATCGTGAGCCGATGCTGACTGGGCCGGAGGATGTGCTGTCGTTTTGGTTCGGCGAGCCTGCCCGCGACGCCGCGACGTTGGGGGCGAAGTTCAAGCGGTGGTTCACGGGAGGACCCGACCTCGACCGCGAGATCGGAGGACGTTTCGGAGCCGCCGTCGCGGCGGCGCTTGAGGGAAAACTTGATGCGTGGGCGGAAACAATTCGCGGGCGGCTCGCGCTCATCATCTTGCTCGATCAATTCACGCGAAACATCTTTCGCGATGATCCGCGCGGTTTCTCGGGCGACGGGCGCGCCCAACGACTCGCGGTAGACGCCCTCGACGCGGGGCTGGAGCGTCAGCTTGGCTTCGACGAGCGGATCTTTCTGATGACGCCCCTTGGCCATGCGGAGGACGAACAACTTCAGGAGCGCTCCGTCGCCGAAGCCGAGCGTCTGGTCACGGAAGCGACCGAGTGGCAGCGGTCCGTCTTCGCTAGGGGGATCGAGCAAACGCGTAAATATCGTGAAGTGGTCGCCCGATTCGGCCGCTTCCCCCATCGGAACACGATTCTCGGCCGCGCTTCGACTCCAGAGGAAGAAGCATTCCTTGTCGGCTGGAAGGAACGACAGAGACCCAGTACCTTGAAAGCAGGGGTGACAAGCTGAGCGCAGGCATCGTTGCTACGGGGCGCGGCCCAGCGTCGATGACGCGGTTCCAAATTTCATCCAACCAGGGACGCCTCGCTCCCTGCACGTCCGCAATTGGAGGCCTATCTCATGGTGATCCGCGTCGCAACGTTCGACAAGAAGCCCGCCGTCCCTGACGACAAGACGGTGCAGTTCCGAGCATGGATGAAGTCACAACCGGGCTTCCGCGCCGGGTGGCACACGCACGATTCGAAGTCTGGCAAGGCGCTCTCGATCACCGTCTGGCGCGACCTGCCGTCAATGCTTGCGATGAAGGACAGAGAGTTCCCCGGAGGCTCCATCGGCCTCAAGCCGGACAAGGTGGAGGTGTTCGACGAGGTGGAGGAGTTCTAATGGGTCCTCGCGAGCCCATCACCCTGCTGTCGCACACATCACAACGAAGCAATCAAGAATTGTACTTTCAGATTCTTCATCGGTCTTCCTTGCCCGGTTTTCGATTCGTCGGTTTTGGGCCGCTCATGTCGATCGACGAAAGAAGACCCAGAGACAGACCTTCGTTCGCGCCAGACGACGTCCGCGAGCTCTCGCAAGGAAAATTGGCGTGCGCTTTTGTTGAATTGTGAAGTCGTAGCGGCAATGCGAAGCCGTAGCCGAGAGCCGCGCGCGATTTGCGTCGAGCGGGGGCGCGTGCGAAAAGCCCGGCGTCATTGTCCCCTTTCAGACACGATGCGACGAATGTACCTTGTGCCGGCGACCGGTCGACTGGCACTGCGGAGAGTCCGTGGGGTTGCTGGCGAACCCCGGCTCGACCGATCGTCGGAGAACCTAATGACCACATTGCGAACTGCGGCTCTTGCCTATTTCTCGTGCATTCCGGTCTCCGTCGCAGCGTGCGCTAGCGGATCGGGATCAAGTGGCATCGACGCCGGTGCACGACTACGGATTCGGGTGGAGGCCGCATCGACGAAGTAGAATCGGGATCCGGAGGCTCTCCGGATTCCGCCGGGTCGAGTGGGTCGGGTGGTGCGGCCGGTTCGGGCGCCTCCGGTGGGTCGGGCGGCCAAACCGGCTCGGGAGACGCGGGAGGAGCAATGGGCTCTCCGGATGCCGCGGGAACAACCGACGCCACGGAGGCCGGCGGAGGCTCCACCAACGACGGGGGATCGCCCGGTTCGTCCGACGCCTCTCTATCTGTCGAAGGCGGCCCCGGGCCGGACGCAGGAGTGCCAAGCCCGCTCATGAATTTCTTCGTCAGCAGCGATACCAGCACGACCGGAAACCTAGGAGGGCTCCAGGGCGCAGACGCGCGTTGCCTGCGGCTTGCCACTGCGGTCGGCCACGGAGGCAAGACCTGGCGTGCCTACCTGAGCGCCGACAGCCCCGTGACCAATGCGCGCGATCGGATTGGTAATGGCCCATATTGCAATTCGCTCGGCGCGCTCGTCGCGGCCGACAACAATGCTCTTCACCCGCGCAACGGCGACCCGACGCTCTTCATCGACGAGCACGGTGGTCGGATCAATGGGCAATGGGCCGGCTCACCGGCGCCGCTTCAGCACGACATCCTGACCGGGTCTACGAGCACGGGGATGCTCAATGTCGGCCTGACGTGTGGCAGCTGGACTGCCACGACGGGCAACTCCTTCGTCGGCCACACCGATGGCCTCGGACCAGCGATGAGCATGGCGGCCATGTATTTGCCCTGGAACGCGTCGCACACGGGGCAGTGCGCGAATACGGCACCGGGCGGTGGCGCCGGCAGAATCTATTGCTTCGTTGGAAACTGAGACGTTAAAATCCAAGCCATTCTCATGCGGTACTGCTTCAGACTTGAGTCGCGCGACCCTTCGGTCTGGACCCTAACGTATTCGGCGTCGAGATCGCCGCCATTGGCGCGGGCTCACGGATAACGAATTTGCGCGTAGCTGACCTGGAGCGGTGCCGAATTGAAGTACGTTTGCGACGTGCACGCCGAGTTCCCGTGCCCATCGGTAGAATCGGAAAACGCGCGAAAGAAGACTGGCAAGTCCGCTTCCGTTTTCTGATACACGCCCATGTGGGCGTCATAATCGCCCCAAAATCCGCTCCCGGGAATGGTGGTGGTGCACGGTTTTTGAAACCCGACTTCCAGGCGCACGTCAGTGAGCATTCCACCGTTCGAAGCGCCCATGTTGCCCGAGTAGATTGAGATCAATGGCGAGGGCGGCGAGGGCGGGTCGGTGGGCGCCTGTTGGATAAAGGTCAACTTCAATGCTGTCGTCCAGGCGCCGGAGCCATCTCTGACGACCGCGCCGCTCAAATTGGGTGACAGCGCGTCGCCCCTCGGCAAATCCCAAAGCCCCGAGCTGAAGCAGGTTTGGCCAGAAGCAAGAGAGCAGTACGACTTCATCAAGACACTATGAAGACGGCCGGCCGACGACGTCGCCGACGACGTGTACGCGACAAGGATGGCATCGTCTCCTTGGAACCCGTCGTCCCACGTGTCGACGGCGAGATCGAAGTTGACGCCGCGCCTGCCAAAAAAGGTGCCCGACCCGAAAAGAAAATTGATCTCGTTGAAATCGGTTGCAACGACTTTGGGGTACCCGTCCGCGGCCGATGCCCACGAATTGGCAGCGGAATCGTACCGCTGCAGGAGGAGACGGTTGCCGGCGACGCCTAGCAGATAGAACTGGTCACCCCATGCAAGCAGGCGGGGATGCGAGCCCATGACTTCGTTGGGAAATGGGTTCCCGAGCTGGCTGAAGCCACCGGTCGTGCTGCTCGCCGCCCAGACGTCAATGTGGTTGGTGATGGAGTTGGTGAACGCAGCGACCACGGCGTGAGCGCCGGTGATGACGTTGGTGCTTCCGACGACCTCGCTGCCATCGTAGAAATCGAAGGAGGGCGAGTGTACGCAGTCAGCGCTCGAAAGGCTGAACGTCACTCCGCCATCGGTCGATCTCGCAATGCAGGCACCTCCCATATACGGCGTGAAGTCGCCAGAAATGACTCCTTGGGTCACGCACCGCCCAGAGCGCCTGCGAGCGCACGGGAACTTGGAGTTCGGCACTGCCAGATTGGTCATGTACACGAACGGGGTGCCGGGCACCTGCCCGATGGCCGGATCGCCCCAAAGGACAGCCCAGCCGCTCGGAGGAGTTAAGCGTTTGGGCGCAGAAAACGTGGCGCCAAGAACGAGGCCGTCGGTGCGCGCCCCACCGCTTGATACCGACCAGCCCATTTGACTCGCGCCGTACGAAACGGTTCGTGCCTTGTTTGGGTCGGTCGACGTCGTGTACTTGATATGCCCGGGATCATCGTACATGTACGTGATCACGAGGTTGCCGCTGCTGTTGATCAAGGTCGACGTCTCCGCCGCACGTGGCCCGCCGGAAGGCGTCACGGCGTGTCCAAACGCGATCACTTCTTGAGAGGCCGTTCCGACACTGTCCTGAGCAGTGGGAGCGGCGCTGCAGCCAGCGAGGGCGACGATGAGAGACCAATGCCAAGTTCGAGAAGACCACATACGGACTCGTTCCTTTCGTACAAACGGGTGACTTCGCCATCGATCAGGCTGACAGGAGGGCTCGTTGCCGTGCGCCTTTGCCAAGCAGGCCGGACCGCGTTTGCGACCCTGTAGGCTTGCCACAGCGAGTGACGCCACCTGGTACTCGGCACCCGCGGCGTTGTACAT
>JALYHX010000145.1 GCA_030776305.1 Myxococcota bacterium | reverse complement strand
AGCGCCGGGTGGACCCCGGCGAACGACACCGCCTATTTCCGTGGCTATTCGAACGCCTACCGAAACCAGGCACCCATCGTCGAAGCCGAGGACGAGCGCGACGAAGCCGGACGCAGGTTCTGGGACGACTATTCGCCCCCGCATTTCGGCTTCAAGGCCGGGGCGGTAGATACCTACCACTGGAACCAGGAGACGTTCATCACCGGCGACGCAACGAGCCCAGCCGCCATCAACCGGCTGAACATCTGGAAGAACCTTTACAGCATTCGCAATACGGATTCTCTGCACTCCCGGTATGCAGGCTATGCGTCCATCTACTTTTCGGACTCGAACGCCGATGGCAGGCAAGATAGCAGCGAAGTGTGTCGTGTGAGCGGCAAGGTCGATGCGGTCCGCTTGCCGAAGGAGCTCTATTACGCGCATCAGGTCGTCGGTAACCCGCTGCCGCAGGTCCACATCATCGGACACTGGACGTATCCGGCGAACACGAAGAAGACGATGTGGGTCGTGGCCAATACCGCATCGGTCGAGCTAGTCCTGAACGGCACTTCGCTCGGAAAGTCGTCTACCCCGACGGATCAATATTTGTTCTCCTTCCCGAACGTCACCTGGGCCGCCGGGACGCTCAAGGCGGTTGGATACGACGCGAGCGGCACGCAAGTGGCCGACCACCAGCTCGCGACCGCGGGCGCGCCGGCGAAGATAAAGCTGACAGCGATCGCCGACCCGAACACCGGTCTGAAAGCGGACGGTCAAGACGTCGCCATGTTCGAGTTCGAGGTCCTCGATGCCAATGGCCAGCGTTGCCCGACGGACGAGGCCCCGGTGGCCTTTGCCATGACCGGCCCCGGCATCTGGCGTGGTGGCTACAACAGTGGCGTCGTTGGTTCCATCAACAAGACGACGCTGCTCACCGAATGCGGCGTCAACCGTGTGTTCATTCGTTCCACGCTGACCCCAGGAACGATTTCGCTGACGGCTTCACGAGCCGGGCTCACTTCGGACACGGCCACGGTGACGTCCAAGCCGGTGACCGTCGTCGATGGCCTGAACTAGCCATTGCCAGCGCCGTGCGCTTGACGGGAGGGGCTGCGGCCCGTACGTTTCGCGCCCCCGCAAAGCAAAGGTCTTCCACGATGGCTGTCCACATTCGTCTGTCGCGCGCCGGCGCGAAGAAGCGCCCATTCTATCGCATCATCGTGGCCGATCAGCGCAGCCCGCGCGGCGGGCGTTTCCTCGAGAACATCGGCACGTACGACCCCACGCGCGAGCCGGTGCACTTGGTGATCGACCAGGCACGCCTGACCTATTGGCGCAGCAATGGAGCGCTTCCTTCAGCGACCGTCGATCTCCTCATCAAACGCCAGGCGAAGATCGCGGCCGCGGCCGACGTCGCACAGCCGGGCAAACCGCCGAGCGCCGCCCAATGACGGTCGTCGTGGCGGAGCCATCCATGCCGCTCAAGGAACTCATCCAAGCCATCGCGGTCGAACTCGTCGATCATCCGGACGAAGTGCACGTCACCGAAATCGCCGGCGAGCACAACACCGTCATCGAGCTGCGCGTGGCCAAGGACGATGTGGGGAAGGTTATCGGGAGGGATGGGCGCACGGCTCAGTCGATGCGAACGCTCCTCACGGCGGTGTCGGCAAAGATGGGTTGCCGCGCCAACCTGGACATCGTCGACTGAGCCTGCTTTGCCGGGCGCGCATTGATGCTCGCGGCTGACACCTGGGTACCACTCGCCGAGATCGCGCGCCCTCATGGCGTGCGCGGCGAGGTCCGCTTGCGCCTCTTCAACCAGGACAGCGATCTCCTCCTCGAGCTCGACGGAGTGCTCGTGCGCCTTCCCGACGGTGCGGAGCACGAGGTGAGCATCGAGAGTGCGCGGCGTGCCAACGACGCGATTCTCGTGAAGCTGTCATCAATCGACGACCGCGATCGCGCCGCTGAACTGCGCGGCGCCCATGTGTGCGTCAGACGAAAGGATTTCCCGCCGCTGGAGGAAGGAGAGTTCTACGCATGCGACGTGGAGGGATCTCGCGTCGTCGTGGACGCGGCGGAGGGGCCGGGCCGCGAAATCGGTCGGGTCCGCGCAGTTCGCAGCCAACCGGGTCCGGACGTACTGGTGGTCGAAGCTGCGGACGGGGGTGATCCATGGGAGGTGCCGCTGGTCGCCCATTTCGTCCGTAGCGTCGACGTAGCCGCGAAGATCGTGACGCTCGCGACCGTCCTGGGGCTGGAGCGCGGATAGTCGGTGCGCATCGACGTCGTCACCCTCTTCCCCGAAATGTTCGGCGGCCTCCTGGCCGCGAGCTTCGTCGCGAGGGCGATCGACGGCGGCCAGATGGCCGTTCGCTTCCGCAGCCCGCGCGACTTTGGGCTCGGCAAGCACCGGAGCATCGACGACACACCGTACGGGGGAGGGAACGGGATGGTCCTGAGGGTCGACGTCATCGTGGCGACCATGGAGTCCCTCGACGCGGACGCGCCTGGAGCGGTCCGGGCGCGTCGGGTTCTCTTGACGCCTCAAGGCCAGGTGCTCGATCAGCGCAAGG
>JALYHX010000144.1 GCA_030776305.1 Myxococcota bacterium | reverse complement strand
TCGCCAAGTTGACGCCATTGTCGACGGCGGGGTAGCGTTCTGCCGAAGTAGAGGGAGCTCGCTTATGAACTTGAGGCACCTGGTAGGCTCGGCAGTCATCGTCAGCGCGCTGGCGATCGTGACCGACGGATGCTCGAGCAGCAGCTCGAGCGACGACGCTGGCGCGGACGCAACCGGCGAAGCGTCACACCCGCCGTCGCGCATCGACGGCAGCGCATTCGATGCGGGCGTCGGTCCCGGAGACAGTGGTGGCGGGGATGCATCTGTGCCGGCACACGATGGGACATCCGGCAAGCAATGCATGTCGAACGCGGACTGCAAAGGAACGGGCGCGAACGCCCAGGGCATCAACGTGTGCAGCAACACGTACACCCGGCTTCAGACGTTCCACGGCGTGACGACCCCGCAGTTTTGGCCCACCCCGATCTGCATGACGCCCCTCCCAACTGCCCAAGGGGTGGGCAACTGCGATCCAGGACCTTCAGGGGTGCTGCAGTTCTGTGACAGTGACGATCCGAACAGTACGACTTCGCCAGGCATATGCCTGCCACTCACGACCCCCCAGCAAGCCGGTCCGATGAACGGCTATTGCCTCCCAGCGTGCTCGTTCGCGCTCGACGGTTCCAGGCCGACGGGCTGCCCCGGCAAGGACACATGCACTCCGTACACAATCTTACTCAGCGGCACGACGAGTGCCGTCACTGGATTCGGCTTCTGTCAGGGCACCTGCGAAGTCGACGCCGATTGCTCTGCGCTCGGTGCTGGGTGGGTATGCCAAACGGACGAAGGATTCTGCACGAAGACGAAGAAAGTGCGCACGAAGGCGATCGGCAGCGCGTGCACGAACGGGGGAAACGGTGCGACGCCGCTCGCGACGAGCGATTCGCAGTTGGGAACCTGCAACTGTCCGTTCACTGGGGCTACGACGACGGCGTTTTACTGCACGTCGGCGTGCGTCGTGGGCGGCGCTGCGTGCCCGAATGGGTGGACATGCGACGCCTTCCAGCAGAGCACGTTCACCTTCACCGGTGCGGCCGACGGCGGCGGCGACATCGTGTTGCCAGGACCGACGATGCAGAACGTTGGGCTGCCGGGGCTCTGTATGGCTCCATGCGCGAATCCGGATGGGGGCACCCCCGATGCTGCGGGCGTTCCGGATACGGGGGCTGGCGACGCGACCTCGGCCGACACCGGCGTTGCCGACGCAGGCGCTGGCGACGCGGGAGTCGCGGAGACCGGGAGCCCTGATGCGGGCGCCGGCATGGCCACTGGGCCGATGCAGTGTCCCGGATCGATGAACGTCCCGCCCTTGTCGACGTGTCGGGTTCCGTCGGACACGAACGGCACGGTTGCTGGTCCAGACTGCGTGCCCTGAGCAGGAGCTTCATGGCTCGCGCTCGTGACGGTCTACAGGCAGCCGTCCTGAGGGGGGAATTCCGGGTACCGACCGGAGCCACCTCGGCACGACGAGGCTGAGTGGCAGCGGACGCTCTCGCCGCCGTTCCTCCTCAAGGTGACGAACGCGCGCCTTGAGCATGTCTCGAAGGGTGATGCGACCCAGCAGCGTGCGCGGGCTGGCGCGGTCGACCACCGGCAAGTCGGTCCGCCCGGTCTCCGCCATCCGGTTGACCACGATACGCAGCGGCTCGTCTGCGTACGCGATGATCGCAGGGTGCGCGATCGACGCGAGTTTGCGCGATTCGCCATGCGTCGATGGTTGGGCCGCCCACTGCTCGAGGACCCAGCGGGTCACCACGCCGACCAGCTCGCCCGATGGATTCACGACGGCGAAGAGACTCTGGCCGCGCCGCTTGCCGCCGATCGCCGCCGCGATTCCCTGCTGCGACATGTCCGCCGGAATGGCTGCGACGTCGGTGTTCATCACCTCACGCGCGAAGAGGATCTCGAGAGGGTCGGTCGCGTACTCGCGCGACAGGTGGTAACCGCGTCGGCTCACCTTCTCGGTCAGGATCGAGCGCCTGAGGAGCAAGACCGTCACCCCATGGGCGCAGACGACGGCGACGAACAGCGGCAGGAGCACGTTCACGTCGTGCGTCAGCTCGAACACGAAGACGACGCCGGTGAAAGGCGAGCGCATCGTGCCGCCGAGGATCGCCCCCATGCTTACGAGCGGCCAAAAGCCCACGCCTTGGCCGGGAAACCAGTGCGCCTCGATGGCGCCGAGCGCAGCGCCCATGATCAGCAGGGGCGCCAACACGCCGCCGGAGGTGCCCGAGCCGAGCGAGACCGACCAGATCGTCCATTTCACGAGGATTAGGGTGAGCAGCACACGACCCACGATGTTGCCGCGCAGAAGGCCGTCGATGGTGTCGTAGCCGACGCCGAGCGCGTGCGGATAAACGAGACCTCCCGCGCCGACGACGAGACCCCCGATCGCAGGCCACCACATCCAGTGGATGGGCAACCGTTGGAACAGATCTTCGAACGCGTAAACGCTCCATGTGAGCAGCGCCGAGACGCCACCTGCGAGCAATCCGCACGCGATACATGCGACGATGGCCAGCGTCCCCAACGTCGGCGAGTGCGGGGGGACCTGGAACAGCGGCCCCGGCCCGAGCAGGTGCGGACGCACAATCGCGGCCGTGGCGCTCGCGAGAGCGACCGGGATGAGGCTGCGCGGCTTCCACTCGAACAGCAGTAGCTCGACGGCCAGCAATGCCGCCGCAACGGGCGCTGCGAAGGTGGCGGACATGCCAGCAGCCGCCCCCGCCACGAGAAGTGTCTTGCGTTCGGCGGCTGTCAGATGGAACAACTGCGCAACGATCGAACCAAACGCGCCGCCGGTCATGATGATCGGTCCCTCGGCGCCGAAAGGTCCGCCCGATCCGATGGAGATCGCGGACGAAAGCGGCTTGAGAAGCGCCAGTCGCGGCTCCACGCGACTGCCTTTCAGCAATATCGACTCGATGGCTTCCGGGATGCCGTGCCCGCGGATGCGCTCGGAGCCGTACCGGGCCATGAAGCCGACGACCAACGCACCAGCGACCGGTACGAGTACTTCCAGGACACCGAGGCGATTGCCCGCGGGCGAGACCAGCTCGGTGCTCCAACGTTGATAGAAGAAAAGGTTCGTGAAGAGGCCGATCATCCGCAGGAGCGCCAGCGCAACGTACGAGGCCAGGACGCCGACTCCGATGGCGAGCAACGTGATCGGGACGATGCGAGCCGTGGTGGTGAAGTCCCCCAGGTCCTTGGGCGCGCGCGATTTGCCGTGCGAGCCTTCCCTCCGTACCTGCCCGTTCCTCACCGCTTCTGTCGCTCCCTCTCCTGGTGTCCCGGCCGGCCGACGAGCGCTTCGAGAGCCTT
>JALYHX010000143.1 GCA_030776305.1 Myxococcota bacterium | reverse complement strand
CCGGTAACTCAGCGCCCGCCAGTTCGGTGCGGACCGCGGGCGGTGACGTCTCGGGGGTGACGGCTCGAGACATTGCTCAAGTCTCGCGCGCCTCCTTCGGCGGCGCATGCGCCTGCCACCAGGAACGGGCGCGGCCGAGGCGGGAGCGAGAGATCCGCGCGTCCGCAAAACAGTGACCGCTCGCATAAGCGCTCAGCCGGTCCTCGACCGGAAGCTTTCGGCACGCGGTGAAGGAGGCTTGCAGGATGTGCAGCGCGGCGCGAAAGCAACGCTTGCGATCCTCGATGAGCTGCTGCCCATTCCAACCCTCTCGCGTCGCACCCGGCCCGATATGGATCTGCATCAGACAGTATGAGTAGCCGTGATCCCCTCGACGGGTTCCTTCGTCGACCCTGCGGCTGAACGAACTTTCAAAAGACGCAACCGCGAGCATGAGGAGCGCGGTCTCGGTGCGCGCGTCCGGTCCGTCGAACAGAGGAGTCTCGTTGTCATCGAGGGCGACCGACGCAGCGTCGAGCGCGATGCTTTCGTAGCGCGCCATCACGTGGTCGCTCGATTCGAGTGGCGCGTGCGCCTGCACCGGCACCCAAGCCAGCATCGCGACCACGAGATAAGAGGCTAGACTCTCCATGCGTTCCTCCTTCAAAGGGGGGGCGTCGGCCCTTCTTACGGGAGCTCGACAGTTCGCGCACGCCAAGCAACTTGCACGCCACGCCGAATCAACGATAATTCGCGCCTTGTCGGATTAGTTCACGCAGTTCTGCTTGAAGTGGACGTGGCCTTTTGCATCGGTTGTGTAGGGCGGCGTGCAGTCTGGCCGGCCGAAGGTCGCTGATTGCCGCCCGAATCCTCTGCCGGACCGGACCAGGGGTACGAGTGGCGCGCTTTGCGTCGGGACGACTGGCGGGGCGGCATTTGGCGGGGGTGTCGCGGCTGCCGCGGCTGCCGTTGCGGTGGTGAGGGTGGTGACTGCGGGGCTCTTCGGTGGCGCGGCAGCGGCCGAGGACGTAGCGGGCGCTGGGGCTTGACGCGTTGGGCGCACTGCCAAGAGGGTCGCACCGATCGCGCACACGATCAGCACCGCGGCGGCAATCCCGACGGTTCGTCTCCGTGATCGATCGAGCGGCTGCTCGTTTTGCACCATCGCCAAGTGCGACACCTGCGACGTCGACTCAGACGCAATGACGTCCGCACTCGCCTGGAGTTGGGCGGTGTTGGTTCCCGCCGTGTCCCGCGGTGTCGCAGTGGACGCGATGACTCTCTTCTTCCGGACCTGCGCCGCCGATCGATCGCTCGACACGTCTCTCTCCGGGCTCGATCGCTCAATCTCTCCGATCCGGTTGGCGCGCTCGCGCAACTCGTCAATCGCGACACGCTCGACCCACTCACCCACTTCAGCATGGGACGCGGCGCCGACGACCTTCTCGACCTGCGCCGCCATTTCGCGCGCTGTCGCGAAACGCTGATCCGGATCGCGCTGCAGGCCTTGCAGGACGACTGGGTCGAATCTGGGTGGGAGGCCGTCGACGATCGTGCTGGGCGCCGGCACGTCGCCCCCGAGCACCATCGCGAGGAGCTTGCCCTCGTTGTCGGCGCGAAACAGTCGCCGACCGGTCAGCGTTTCCCACAAGACGACGGCCGCGGCGTAGAGGTCTGTCTTGCGGGAGACGGTCCCGGTCGTGATCTGCTCGGGCGCCATGTACGCGATCTTGCCTTTGAGCTGGCCGTCGCGTGTCGACTGCCAACGCCCGGTCGCCTTCGCCACGCCGAAGTCGAGCAAGCGCGCGATCCCGTCGGTTCCCACGAGCACGTTCTGCGGCGACACGTCCCGGTGCACGATGTCGAGGCGGGCCCCGGTCTCGCTCTTCGCCTCGTGCGCCGCGTGCAGACCGTGGAGTACACCCGAAATGATGGACGTCGCGATACGCGGCGGAACGCGCTCATCTCTTTGTGCCAGCACACGAAGGAGACGCGACAACGATGCGCCGCGCACGTACTCCATGACCAGCAAAAGCTCGTCTGCTTGAGACACGACATCGAGCGTCGGGACGACATTGGGGTGGGCAATTCGCGCGGCGAGTCGCGCCTCGTCGACGAACATCGCGACGAACTCGGGATCCTTGGCGAACTGCGGATGAAGTCGCTTGATGGCGACCGACCGAGCAAACCCCGCGGCGCCTTGGAGTCGTCCGAAATGCACGGTCGCCATTCCCCCGGATGCGATCTCGCCGTGGAGAACGTAGCGGCCGACAATCGGCAGTGCTTTCGCCGATGAGGGAACCGCCATCTTCCACGTAAAATACGCTAGACAAGCGCTCACCGCCAATTGGCGTTCGGGCCCTCGCCAGCCGAGGCCCCGATTGCGGTTCGCTCCGAGTGCGGCGCTATCCCACTCTGTCGCCTTGGTCGGTGGCGCGTTTCAGGCTGCGGGCGCGCAGGACCACCCTTTGACGAGCTGCTCCAGCTCTTCGTGCCCGTCGAGCAAGCCGACAGCGACCACATTGAGCCGCTCGGGCCGAGCGAGCTCGCGGGCCGCTTCCCGCACATCGCCCGGCTGGACACCCACAAGCTCCGCCACGTGCTCTTCCGCGGTCGAAAAGCGATTGAACAGCAACCCCCCCGCATAGAAGGCGGCGGCTTCCTCTGCGGAGTCGGCGAGGGCTCTCGCGTCCCATGCGATCCGTCGCCGTGCGGTCTCGAGCTCGTCGACGGTAGGACCCTCACGCGCCAGCTCGTCGAACATGGCGAGCACCTCGCGCGTGACCAGCGCCGCGCGCTTGTGTTGCACTCCCGCCGCGACATCGACGATGCCGTCGTCCTCATAGCAATCGTACGCAGCCGAGACGTCATAGCAGAGGCCCCGCGCGTCACAGATGCGGTGATAAAGCCGGGCGGACATCCCGTCATCGATGATGCGCATCAAGACATCGAGCGCGGGCCGCAGGGGGTGGACCTCCGGGAACGCGCGGAAACAGACGCGCAGCTCGGTCTGGCTCGACACGTTGTCCACGATGCGAAGGCGCGCCCGCTTCTGCATGTGTCGTGGTGGCTCCGGTGCGACGTGTTCACCTGGAGCGAGCGCGCCGAAGTCACGCTCTGCGAGCCGGAACCCGTCATCGGGATCGATCGGCCCCGCAAAGACGAGCACACTGTTTCTGGCGGTATAGTGCCGCAAGTGCCATCGCCGGAGCGCGGACTCGTCGAAGGACCGGACGTGCGCGTCGGTCCCCGTGATCGTGAAGCCGAGCGGGTGGTTGCGGTAGATGAGCTCGCGCGAAAGATTGTCAGCGTCCACCTGCCTCCCTTCGTCATCGAGGTCCTCCAGGATCTCTTCGAGGACAATCCCGCGCTCGATATCGATGTCGCGGAAGGCTGGCTGGGAGAGCACTTCACCGAAGAGGCTGCACGCCTCGTCCAAGGACTCGGGCGGCAACGTCAGCGAGAAAATGCCGCGGTCGACCTGAGTCGAAGCAAAGAGGGACCCCCCGAGTCTTTCGAAGGCCAGATTGACCGCGTGGGCGCTCGGGACACGGCGGGTGCCTCGATAAATCATGTGCTCGAGAAAATGACTGATGCCGTTGTCCTCGCGCGCCTCGAAGCGAGAGCCGACACGCGCCCAGAGCCCGAGGTGGCATCGGTGCATTTGCGGCAGCCGCACCACGACGACGCGGAGTCCGTTGGCGAGCTCTGTGATTTCGCAAGGTGGCGAGCCGCGCGTCCCCGTCTCGTAATTTCTCGCAGGCTGTTTCAAGTGACTAGTACTCATCTTCTTCGTCGGTCGGGGCTGTCGCCCCGCCATCGACGCGCGCCTCTTGAATGTACGCCGGGTCGATCTGGATGTCGGCCTTTGCCTGTTCGCGCAGCCGCTTGACGTACAGCGATAGCGTCTCGTCGCGTTTTGCGCGAAGTAGCTCTTCTTCGAACGTTTCCCGATCCTTCTGGAACTCCTCGCGAGTCGCGATCTTGCGCTCCTTGAGCTGCACGACCGCAAAGCCCTCCGTGGAACGGATCGGCTCGGTCGTGACGTCTCCCTCCTTGGCGTGAAACGCAAAGCCGAGCACACCGGTCGTTCCCTCTGGAGACAAACCGGGAAACGGATCTCCGCCACCGTTGAAGGCGGTCGACGTCTGGACCTGCGGGCGATCTGTGTCCGTACTCGCATCGAAGCGCTTCTCTGCAAGAGACAGCGCCGTCGGTTGACTGGCGGCCGCGTCGGGCGTGCCGGCCCGGACAGGCCCCCCCTCGGGGGAGGTCGCCGCGGGCGCCGGCAGGACTTTCAATGGTGTGACTTTGCTCTCGCGCGAGTAAGGCCCAATGGCCGTTTTTATCGCGTCTTCTGCGCTCTTGCCCGCTCGCAGCTCCTCGCCAATCTTGGCCGCGATGGCACGCGCGGCGTCCGTCCCTTTGGCCTTACCGTACATGCTGCGGGAAACGTCGCGCTTCACGCGCGACTCGACCTCGGCCGCTTTCGCAGGGTCGTCACGCTCGATGAAGTGAAAACCGAACTGCGTTTCCACGGCGCCCGCTGTGGTCTCGCCGGGCTTGAGCGCGTCCGCCGCGGCCTTGAACGGCGCGACGAACCCGTCCGTCTTGTCCCCGACGTCTCCTCCCATCGCGGCGCTTCCGGAGTCATCCGACGTGTCGCGTGCGACCTCGGCAAAAGACTCGCCCGCACGAATGCGCGCCGCCGCCCACGACAGCTTCGCGACTGCCAGGGCCTTCTCGTCCTCGCCCGCCCCGTACGGTAGCTTCACCAAGATGTGCCGCAGGTGGCCCGCCTTGGGCGCGTCCTCCTTGGCCCGCTCCTCGAACGTCTTTTCGAAGTCGGACGGTTGTCCCTTGACCCACGAGTCGATGTCCTCGGGCTTGCCGCCCACCGCCCAGCGAACCGCCCACGACTCTTTGACGGGGATCCAACTCACGGTCGCCGTGTTGTAGCGGCGTTCGTACTCCTGCCACGCCTCGTTCTCGCTGACACGCACGGGGTCGCGGATGACCTCGCGCATCTTTGCGGCCAAGAGCTCGCGGGCCTGCTCCTCGCGGAACTCGGCGGTCGAGCGGTTGCTGAGGTTGCGCACCTGTCGCTCGTACATCTTCATGTCGAACGCTTTTGTCTTCGGATCCCGGAAATCGACCGGGATTGCCGTGTCGCGCTCGTTGAAGTGCGCCTGGGCAATCTCCTGCGAAATCAGGCCTGCGCGCGCGTACGACTGGTACATCTCGAGGAGGATCGACTGGGCCGTCGACGGATCGGACGCCGGGACGCTGACGCGCACATACCCGGTATAGAGCTGGTCGGTCACCTCCATGTCGGTCACGGCGATGCCCAACCGTTTGGCCTCGTCGCCGAGTAGCTCGCGCTCGATGAGCCCGTCGAGCGCGATGCGCTTGAGGTTCATCTTTCGTGACAGATTGCTGCTCCTCGACGGCATGAGGATTCGATAGGCGGAGCCGAAGTCCTTCGGATCGATGCAGCGTCCGCGCACCCGCGCGGCGCACGCTTCCTTCAGCGAGGCCGTCCTCGACGTCGCGTTCGGTCGGAACGTGATGACGAAGGCGAGAATGGTCGCGACGATCACCGCCCCATAGATCACGTTCGACAAGCCGCGGTGACGGAAGAAGTCGAGCATTTGGGCGAACGCGTGTAACACGCGGGCTCAAGTCCGTCGACCGGCGAACGCGACCCCTTGAGGGTCGGGAGGGATTGGCGCGTCGACCGGAACAGATCCGCGCCATCGAAGGCAAGTACGCCGTCGGCGAAGCGGCGGACGGCTCGACGCGGCTCGATGTGCGGCTCGTCCTGCGCCTGGTGCTCGGCTGGCGTCTGCGCCCCCCTCCAGCGACGATTGAGCGCGCCCGGACGGCACGCTCTCGCCGCGCTACCATCGAAGGATGGGCGAGCCGACGACCGGCGAGATTCAACAGCGGATGGGCCAAAGCTACGCCCTCGATCGCCTTTGGAGAGAAACGATGGGACTGCCGCCGGGCGACACGAAAGAACAGCCGCTGCGGGCGGTCATTGCCGTTCTCGAGTCCTCGGGGATCCCGTACGCCGTCATCGGTGGAGTCGCGATGCAGCTGCACTCTCGGGAACCGCGAACCACCCTGGATATCGACCTCGCGGTGAGGACCTTCGCGGAAAATACCGCACGCCGTGCTCGCGAAGGCCGGCTTCCTCCACGAAGGACGCCAGTCGCACAGCGACAATTGGCGGGCGCCGGTGTCAGGTCCGCGCACCCAGCGTACGGC
>JALYHX010000142.1 GCA_030776305.1 Myxococcota bacterium | reverse complement strand
CTTCAGAACAAGAACGGGGATGCGAGTCGGGTTTTTGTCGCCGGTCACTCGTCCGGCGGAATGATGACCAACGTCTTGATCGGGTCGTATCCAGATGTCTTCAAGGCTGGTGCGGCATTCGCTGGCGTCGCGTTCGGTTGTTACGCGATCGGTTCCGTCGACAGCACGGGGTGGAATTCGAGCTGCGCCAATGGCAATGTGACTCAGACGGGGGCACAGTGGGGCGACATGGTGAGGGCTGCATACCCGGTATTCTCCGGCACGCGCCCTCGCATACAGTTGTGGCACGGCACATTGGATGCCATCGTCAATTTTCATAATTTCGGAGAAGAAATCAAGGAATGGACCAATGTTCTCGGCGTCGGGCCGGCACCGACGTCCACCGAGAACAATGCGATTCAGACCGGTTGGATACGAACTCGCTATGCGGACGCCTCGGGCGTCGTCCAGGTCGAGGCAATTCAGGAAACTGGACAGCCGCACAATCTCGTCGTCGACCAAGCCGAGGCTATCCACTTCTTCGGCCTCGACGGCACGAGCTCGGTTCCCGATGCGGGAGCTCGCGAAGGCGGAACGGACCCACACGCTGGAGCGGGCGATTCTGGCGGTGCAACCGACGCAAGCGGCAGCGGAAGCGGTGGCGGCAGTGGCGCGGTAGGGACAGGCAACGGAGGAACGATGGGAGGGGCAGACAGCGGCGGACAGCTCGCCAACTCTGGAAGCAGCGGCGCCTCGGGCTCGGACGGTTCGACGGATTCGGACGGAGGCGGCACGACGAGCAGCGGAGCTGCCGCCGGCAGCGGTGCGGATGGCTCGATGGCGGACGTGCAGGGCAACGCTGCTGGACACTCCAGCGGCTGTTCGATCGCCAGGGGCACAGGCCAGGGCACCGGGGCTGAACGCGACGGGCGATTCTGGCTGTTGCTGGTCGCAGCCGTTTGCTGGAACGCTCGGCGCCGCCGCGGTCGGGGCTAGGGGAGGTCGCGCGTATGACTGGGACGATGCAGCTACGCCGAGGGCCCGACGCATTCAAAATGCAGGAGGCCACTCGACGAGCATCTCGCAAACGATGCGCTCGAGGGCGGCGACGCTGAAGGGCTTTTCGATGTGGCGATTGTGGATTGAAGCCAGAAACGCCGCTGCCCGCGTGGTGAATGTACCGCCCGTCATGAAGACGCATCTGCGGGCGATCGCAGGGAATTGGACGCGCAGAAGCTCGTAGAGATCCATGCCGCTCATGCCCGGCATCATCAAATCACAGAACACCACGTCGAACTGGGCGCCCGCACGAAGGATCGCGAGCGCTTCGCGGGCGCTCGTTGCGATAACTGGGTCGTGGGACACGCCGAGAAGCTGCCGCATCGTGCTCACAATCGACGGTTCGTCGTCTACGACGAGAATGCGGGCCCGTACCGTCGGCGCGGCGAGGCTCGTCTCGTGGACGGCCTCCGTGGGCGCCGTATCGCCCGCGTCCGTCGTGGGGAGCGCGACGCGAAAAGTCGCACCCTGACCAGGCTCGCTGAACACCGTAACCTGACCGCCGAGGGACGCCACGATGCCGTGGCAGATCGAGAGCCCGAGCCCGGTGCCGATGCCGACTGGCTTGGTCGTGAAGAAGGGGTCGAAGACGCGCGGCTGTGCGTCTGCGGGTATGCCTTCGCCGTTGTCGGCGATTTCGAGAACTGCGCGGCGCTCTGCGTCCTCGCGAATCGTGATGCGAATCTCATTGGCATGCACGCGGAGCTCGGGCATCGCCTGCGCGGCGTTCATCAGCAGGTTGATGACGACCTGCTCGAGGCGCGACTCGTTGCCCCATACGGGCCGCACGGCCTCGACCTTCGTGGAAACACGCGCGCGATAGCGGATTTCGTGTCCGGTGATTTTGATGGCGGCCTCGACGACCTTGGCGAGATCGACCGGGCGCCTCGACTCGGCTTCCACGCGCGAGAAACTCCGGAGCTCCCGCACGATCGTCGCCACGCGTCGTGCTCCGTGGTGTGCCTCATCGAGCATCGCCGTGAGGTCTGCGATCGTCTTCGGATCTTGCACCAATTCGCGCAGTCGACGGGCGATCCCTTCCAGGTTGAGCATGACGTAGGCGAGCGGGTTGTTGATCTCGTGTGCCGCGCCCGCCGCCAACGTGCCGAGCGCCGCCAGTCGGTCCGCCTGAACGAGTTGCGCCTCTAGATGCTTTCGGGCGCTGATGTCGCGCGCCATGATGAGCACGGATGGCTTCCCCTCGTATGCGAAAAGGACGCTCGTCATCTCGAGGAGCGCGATCGATCCATCGCGCCGATTGATGCGATAGATGTGCGGAGGCTGCGGAGGGCCCCCGGCGAGGGTCACCGCGGACCGCGCGCGGCAGACGGCTAGCTCGTCGGGATGGAGCAGCGATGACAGCGGAGTGGCATAGAGAGATGCCGTGTCGGCGTAGCCGAGTGTCGTCACGAACGCGCGATTCGCATATACGAAGTGGTGATCGCGGGTGATCCCGATCGGCTCGGGAGCGCACTCGATGAGCTCTCGAAAGCGAGTCTCGTTTCGCAAGCGCTCTTGTTCCGCTTCCTTCCGCGCCGTCCCGTCGACGATAAAGGCAAGGATCGCCTGTCGCGCACCGATGGTAACCGAGCTTGCGGTCGCTTCGATGGGCGTCCGCGTTCCATCTTTGCGCACCACGAACAGGTCGTGGGTTGCGGTCCGCGGTTCTCCAGCGAGGAGACCCGCGAAGCTTTGACGCATCCGTGGCACGTCCTCGGGCGCGACGTTGGTCATGAAATCGCGCGTGAGCAGGTCCGCGCGGGGCCATCCAAGGATGTCTGCGGCGGCTTCGCTCACGTAGCCATGGCGCGCCGGCTCCTCGAGCGTCAAGACCACGATTCCGATGCGAGCTGTGCGAGCCGCGTCGAGCAAGGCTTTGCCCAAGACCTCCACATCGAGGATGGCGGACACGTCCTGTACGGTCTCCATCGGAATTCAAGTTTTGCCGTCGGGTCTCTCGGCGTCAACCGAAGCAACGCGCCGCACGGCGTCGATGAGCGTTCACCTAGGGACCTTCCGTAACAGCGGAAGCAGATTGCCCCAGTGCGCCGGTGTTTGCGTTTGCCTACAAGGGCATCGGCCAATCCGACGCAGCACGACCAATCAATCGGACGGACAGGTGAGCGCCCCCGAGGGCCCCGGAAAGCAGCCAATGGCGGTGGGGATTACGAGGCGTGGTAGCCAGAGGACGAAGCGGGGGAAGACGATGATCAGCGTCATCACCAGAAAGAAGATCGCGTAAAGCGGCAAGGATTGGCGCACCGCCCGTGCAAAAGACACGCCCGCAAGCGTCGACGAAAGAAGGAGGATCAGACCGTAGGGCGGCGTGATCAGCCCAAAAGCGAGACTTACGATGACGAGGACGCCCATGTGCACCGCGTTGATGTGCCCCAGCTTGGTGAGCGCCATGATGACCGGCATGAAGATGGCGATCGCCGGTATGCCGTCCAAGAAGTCGCCCGCGATCGTCAGTACGATGACGACGAGGTACATGATGACTATCCGGTTTTCGCCCGCGATCGCCTCGATCCATCCCCGCACGATTTCGGGGCCTCCCAGGTACGCCAGGAGCCAGCCCACCGCAGAGGCGGCGGCCACGGCCGACATCGGCAGCGCGTAGAGAATCGCGGCTTCCATGAAGTCGTGGGGCAGGTGCTTGATGTGTCGCCGGTTCAAAAGCGGCAGCAGAACGACCAGGATGTAGACCACGGCGATCATCCCCGCTTCTGCCGGCGTAAAGGTGCCCGTCGCGACGCCACCGACGATGATGATCGGGATCATCAGGGGAAGCAGCGCCGCACGCGATGCGGAGATCATCTCGCGAAGCGGCGCACGCTTTCGGCGGAGACCTGGAGGACCGAAGAAGTAGCTGTAGACCATCAGCCCGAGGCCGACCATGAGGCCAGGCGTCGCGCCGCCCAGGAACAGTCCGGCGATCGAAACGTTGCCGACGGCGCCGTAGACGATGGCCAGGATGCTGGGCGGCACCATCGCCGCGATGGTGGACGCTGCAGCGACGAGCGCTGCGGAGAAAGCCGGATCGTACCCCTCGCGTTTCATGTGAGGCATCACGACCGTGCTGATTGCCGCCACGTCTGCCGTCATCGACCCCGAGATGCCAGCGAAGAGCATGCTCGACAGGCTGACGACGTGCGCGAGTCCCCCGCGGAGATGGCCCACGAAAACCTGCGCGACCCGGATCAGGCTCTCCGTGATGTTGGCGGCCGTCATCATCTCCGCCGCAAGAAGAAAGAACGGAATGGCCAAAAACTCGAGCGCGTTGATGCCATTGAACATTTGCCCGACCATCGAAGCGAGCGAAATGTTCGTGAAACATGCGGTTGTGATGAAGGCCCCCGCGGCGAGCGCAAACGCGACCGGCACGCCTTGGTAACCGAGATAAAGAAATGTCCCCACCATCACGAGGATGGCGATTGAATTATTTTCCATCGCGACGGCGCAAGCTTTGGCGCTCTACGGCGCCGGGTTGTTGAAAGCCGCGCCGCCAACCATTGACGAGCTCTTCGATGGTGAAGAGCGCCACGAGCAGCCCGGACATGGGGATGGCTGCATAGAGGATGGCGATGGGCGTGACCGATGGCATGAGAAAGCTGCCGAAGCCATTCAGGAAGTTGACGTACCCAAAGACGATCATGCACGCGGAAACGCCGAGAACGACCAGGCGGTTCACGGTCTCGACCAGCCACCTCTTCCTGCCCGTCAACGATTCACCGACAGCGGTCAGCCGGAAATGCTGATCCCGCCGCACGGCCACTCCCATCCCGAGGAACACGCCCCAAACGAAAAGGCCATTCGCGACTTCATTGGCGTTCAGCCAGGGATGACCGAGATTCCGGAAGACGACGTCAGCCATTTCGCAGACCGTGAAGCCGGCCAGCAACAGCGCGCACAAGACCATGAGCCAGCGCTCGAGGGGGTCGAGCACCGGCCATTTGAGGTGCCGGCGCGCGCGAACGGTGACCCCGCTCTCCCGCTGAGACGGCGCCCTGCGCGAGAGCAGCACCTCGCCGGCCATTCAGTTGATTCCACGGATCAGCGTCAGGAGCTTCTCGGCCTGCCCCCCCAGCAGGCGTGCCTGAACGTCCTGCAGCGGCGTCGCGATGGCGGCGAAGCTTTTCTTGTCCACTTGGTCCTGGAATTTCACGCCCAGTTTCTGCATCTCCACCAGGGCAGCCGCGGACAGCTCGAGCGCCTTGCGGCTCGCACCCGGCAGCGAAAAGCTTGCCGCCTGTTCCACCCAGCCGCGCTGCTCGTCCGTCAAACTATCCCAAGTCTTCTGGCTGACCCAGAGGTGTGAGTTGTCCGTTTCGTGCTCGGTCTTCGAGAGCACTGGGGCAACCTCGTAGTGCTTGTTCTTCAATACGCTGTCGTTGGCGTTCTCGGCGATTTGAATGAGTCCGGTTTGGAGCGAGGTGTACACCTGCCCGAACGGCATGTGCACCGGAACGGCGCCGTAGGCAGTGACGAACGCGTCTTCCGTCTTTGCGGCCTGAACGCGCACCTTCTTGCCGGCAACGTCGGCGACGCTCGTCACGGGGAACTTCGAGTACATGTTGCGAAAACCCTTCGCCATCAGGCCCAAGGACTTGGCGCCCGTCGTGTTCTCGGCAATCATTTTCTTGAAAGCGTCGTTGATTGCCTTGTCATTCATCGTTCTTTCGAGATGGGCCTCGTCGCGAAACATGTAGTGCAGCGAAAAAACCCCGGACTGCGGCACGATGGTCGATGTGTTGGCGGTCGTGTTGAGCGCGAAATCGATGTCCCCGGCCCTGACCTTCTGCGCCATTTCCGGCTCCTGCCCTAGGGCAGCGCTCGGAAACTGCGTAACTTTGAGCGTCCCGCCGCTCAATTCGCCAAGCTTTTTCTCGAACGTGTCGGCCATGAAGCTGTAAGCCGTTTCTCGCGGCTGATCGTAACCAAAAGAGAACGTTCTCGACTCTTGCACCCCCTTCTTACAAGCCGCTACCGCCCCGACGCTGACCGCCGCGGCCCGAACGAGAAACGATCGGCGCGTTACGAAGTCGGCCTCATCGTCCCGTGACGACGCCGAAGTGCCCAGAAATCGGTTGCTGACCTCGTTCTTCACGCCGGCCTCCGTGAATTGCGCTGTTGGGGCGCACGCACCCGCTGCGATGCGCTGCTTCGCCACACGCAAATCCCGCGGCGGAGGTACTACCGCACGATCCGGACGTCAACACGTCGCAACGGCTCGCGGCGGCCGGTCACAGCGGGTGGTTTTTTTAATAATACGGCGAACTCACCTGG
>JALYHX010000141.1 GCA_030776305.1 Myxococcota bacterium | reverse complement strand
TCGGTGAGCGCAGCGGGGTCGTCATCGTCGTAGCCCTCTGCCTCGGTGCCGATGGCGACCTCGCCCGAGGCATAAATGTTCTCGTCGTCCGTGGGTGTCGCTTGCGCGGACGATGACGGGTTCACCTGCGGGAGATCTGCGGTATTGCCCGGCGCGACCGGTGGGGCCATCTCTTCCGGCGGCTCGCATTGGGTATTCCCCAAAGCGACGAACAGCACCGCGCAGAACGAACGGACACGGCTGAGGCTCATGGCGACAGCCACAGCATGAGCATAGTTTCACCGTTAGTCACGTCCTTGGGAGTGCCTGGACCCGCCGCAGAACGAGCGCCTACGGGGAATGCCGGGCAGGCACGCTCACCGCGCGTAACCCTTCAGCTGATAGATTCGGTTCCCGAAGAGCTCCCGTAACGCGGCCGTGCTGCGGGCGAGAAACGCCGATCGGGGCAACCAGCTCCCCGAGTATCGCTCCGTATCGTAGGCGCGGTAGTCGACGGGCAGCGAGTCGACGGCGAGCCCCGAGGCGTGGAAGCAATCCAGAGCGCGCGGCATGTGGTACGCGCTGGTGACGACGAGCAACCGGGTCCACCCGTGCTCGGCTGCAATCCGTTGCGACTCGACGGCATTCTCATGCGTGTTCCGTGCATGGGGCTCGATCGCGATCCGGTCGGCCGAGATACCCCACTCGACGAGCTGTCGCGCGAGCACGTCTGCTTCGACGGGGTTCGCCACCAGGGGATCGACGCGGCCGCCGGAGACAATGACGTGACGCGCGCGGCCCTTGCGGAGGAGGTCGTACGTGACGAGGAGGCGCTCGATATTGTCGTTGTATGCCGGCTGGCCGGGCACCGCTGTTCGGTCCACCATGCCGCCAAGAAGGATCACAGCGTCGTAGGTCACTTCGTCGCGGTACGTCCGCGTCGCCTGACGCTCGAGTCTCTGCTCGAGCCCGTTGGCGATCGGCTCGAACGAAAAGAGAAGGAGAACGGCGAGGCCGGCGACCGCGATCCACCGACGACGCCACGCCGCCTTTCCGCTCAGTCCGATCGTGATGAGCGCCAGCGACCACGTGAGAGGGCTGAGCAATGCGTCGAGGGTCTTCGACATCAGGAAGAACACGCGACGGACTGTACCAGCGGCGGAACCACGCGTGCGTCGAGTAAGCGCGAGTTCGGGTGCAATCCCTCAGTACAAAATCCGTGTCCGGATGCTCGTCTCGAGCACAGCGACGGCGTCCTTGACGTCGCGCGACACGTCTTGATCGAGGTCCATCACGAGGTAACCGATTTCGCCGCCGGTCGCGAGGACCTGCGCGGCGATGTTCGCACCTTTGTCGCTGACGATCCGGTTGATGTCGCGCAAGACGCCGGGGACATTTCTGTGCACATTGAGGATTCGGTGCTTGCCGGGCGACGGCGGCACGTCGACGTGTGGGAAGTTGACGGCGCCCGTCGTCGCGCCGGCGTTGATGAACCGGACGAGCGACGAGCCGACCTCGCGGCCGATGGCTTCCTGAGCCTCGGCCGTCGAGCCTCCGATGTGGGGCGTCAAGATGACGTTCGGCAGACCGCGGAGGGGTGTCGCGAATCCGTCGCTGTTCGATTCTGGCTCCTCGGGGAAGACGTCGATGGCCGCGCCGGCGAGGTGCCCGCTCTTGAGCGCGGCGGCAAGCGCGCCGATGTCGACGACGGAGCCCCGGCTTGCATTGAGGATGTAGCTCCCCACGCGCATGGTGGCGCACTCGGCGGCTCCCAACATGTTCTTGGTCTGCGGCGTCGCCGGTACGTGCAGCGTCACGAAATCGCTGTGCGCGAGCAGTTCGTCGAACGTCTTCGTGGGCCGGTTGTTGCCCATCGGCAGCTTCGCGGCGACATCGAAGAAAAGCACGCGCATGCCGAGCCCCTCCGCGATGACGCCCACCTGCCGGCCGATGTGCCCGTAGCCGACGATCCCGAGTGTCTTGCCGCGCACTTCGTAGCTGTCCGTCGCGACTTTGCGCCACTCTCCGGCGTGCATCTCTCGGACGCGATCGCCGAGTCGCCGCGAGAGCATGACGATCTCGGCCATGATCATCTCGGCGACCGACCGCGTATTCGAAAAGGGCGCGTTGAACACAGGAACCCCGCGCCGGTTTGCAGCGCCGAGATCGACCTGGTTGGTTCCGATGCAGAAACATCCGACACCAAGCAAGCGTCGTCCGGCGGCCAGCGTGCGCTCGGTGACGCGCGTCTTGCTGCGGATGCCGAGGACGTGAACGTGTTCGATGCGACGCGCGAGTTCGTCTTCGGCCAGCGCGGCCTTGACTGTCTCCAACTGGAACCCTTCGCCTTGGAACAATTCATGCGCGCTGGGATGGATGTTTTCCACGAGCAGGACCTTGATCTGGCCCTTCGGGAACGACGTCGGGGAGTCGTTGGTGCTCACAGCGCCGCATGTACCGCGCCTCCGGCTCTGGCGCCACATTGGGTCTGTTGCTCGGGCCAGGCCCGCGATAGAAGCCGAGGCCAAGCCGTGATTG